>JBIIDY010000051.1:0-9946 GCA_044238065.1 Limisphaerales bacterium
CAGTCTTTTGAATTCGTCTTGCGTTAGTTGTTGTAAATTTTTATAGAGCATATTGGAATTTTAAACAATTTTTTTATTTAACGCAAGGGGTCTATTATACTTTATACCATCAGCCCTTGTTCGGTAGTAACTATTAACATAAGTACCATTGCTTTTGTAATAGCCGCTGACATAGACATTACTACTAGAATATAGAGAACTGTAATTTGGAGTGTACCAATTATAGTATCTAGGGGTATAACTATAGGAATAATAATTTGGGTAATAACTATAGCTATAAGCTTGAGTTTCAACTGGAGGGTTCAAAAAGAGTAATGAAGCACAAATGATAAACAGAAACACAGAAAGAATTTTACTGATTTTGATAAGTTGATTAAACATAATAGTATTTTTTTAAAATGTTGGGACTAGGTTAATATGATTTTATGTTATATGTTTAAGATTATCTGAATATACAGTTTAGTTCTAAAGAACTAGACAGTTTATATACGGTCTATTATACTCTGTTGAATAAAATTTGTCAAGATGTTTTTATGTCATCGTATGACAGCACTAAATAAAAAGCAAGATAAAAATCCTAAATTAGTGATAATAGGTAATAATATTCGCAGAATTCGTGAAAGACTTGGTTTATCTCAAGAAGATTTAGCTTTGTTGGTTGGATTACACAGGACTTTTATGGGTAATGTGGAAAGGGGAGAAAATAACATATCAATTTTAAATTTAATTAGTATTACTTCTATTCTCAAGGTTAGTATTGCAGATATATTGTCAGGCATTGATCTTTTTAAAGTTGAGCCAAGTAAAAAGTATAGAAAACTAAGTAATTTTTACGGTGAGAAATAAACAGCTAATTTTCCAGCACCAATCATCTCACAATCTTGACCAAAAATGAAATTGAGTTTTTAGTTTTCAAGGCAAATTTGGTTTGTCAAAACATCATCTAAAATGTTGACTAAAAGTTATAATTCAAACTTTCCAAAAATTCTACCAAAAAATATGAAAAGTGGTGTTCAAAATCCTGCTGTAAATCCAAAAAATAATTACCAAAAAGGCTTGGATGGGCAAAATCTGGTGCAAAAATATCTGGAGGGTCTTGGTTTTGAGCTAGTTTGTGCCAATTTTCAGTTTTACTGGGGTGTTAAAATGGGTGAAATTGACTTGATTATGACAAGAGCAGGCAGGCTGCACCTCATAGAAGTTAAAACACGGACAAATTCCAAATTCGGACAAATTCACGAGCAAATCACCAAAACTAAACTTCAGGCACTGTCTCGAGCTTGGCAGTATTTTATTTACAAAAACCCAAGATTCAAGAACACATTTTGCCAATTTGACGCGGCTTTAGTTCAAAAAGTAAATAAAAACGATATTTTTGAAGAGGCGATCAAGGGAGGAAAAAACGAAGAAATTTTGGAAAACCACAAGATAGAAATGATTTTTAACGCTTATCAATTTGATTAGTGATGGTGAAAACGGTTGAAGAATTAGTGAAAACTTTTAAATGATTATGGGAATTTAACATCAAAAAATCCCCCAAACCTTTGATTTAACCCCTTTAAAAAGGGAAAACTAAGGAACCTTATCAAAGTTAAAACCTAAAATATGACCAAAAATACTCCTTCCAACCAAAACCCAAACTCGGAAAATGTGAAAATGAGAGGTTTGAAATTGGAAAAATCAGACGCAAAGCAAATTGAAAAATTAACCCAAAAAAAAGCTAAGCTGGAAATAAAATTGGTACATCTTCAGGAGAAAATGAAAATTCTCAAAAAAGCTGAGCAATTAGAAAAAACTAAAGAAAACAAGATTGATCCAGAAATTATCGCAACTTTTCAAAAACTGGGAATTAGTCTGAACGAACAGCAAAGACTGTTAAATTTTGGTTTGGAAAATCAAGGGAAAAATCAAGAAAAAAAGCCTTTGGCGCAGGATATTATTTTGGATTCGGTCTCGGTTCGCACGACTTTTGAGCGGGATTTAGCCAAATTGGGAGTGATTTTTTGCCCGTTTTCTAAGGCGGTTGTGGAGTATCCCGAACTGGTTCAAAAATATCTTGGATCGGTCGTGCCGTTTGGGGATAATTTTTTTGCCTGCCTAAACTCCACTGTTTTTAGTGACGGAACTTTTGTGTATATTCCGCCAAATGTGAATTGTCCGATGGATTTGAGTACTTATTTTCGCATTAACGCGAGCGGCACTGGGCAATTTGAACGCACTTTGATAATCGCTGATCAAAACAGCTCGGTTTCCTACTTGGAAGGTTGCACGGCTCCCGAACGCAAACAAAACCAACTTCACGCGGCGGTTGTGGAACTGGTCGCTTTGAAAGGGGCAAAAATCAAGTATTCCACTGTCCAAAACTGGTATGCTGGTGATGAATCTGGACAAGGCGGGGTTTATAATCTGGTGACCAAGCGGGGAATTTGTCACGAAAAGGCTCAAATCAGCTGGACGCAAGTGGAAACTGGCTCGGCTATCACTTGGAAATATCCGTCAGTTGTCCTCAAAGGCGACGATTCTGTGGGACAGTTTTATTCCATTAGCATCACCAAAAATCACCAACAGGCCGACACTGGCTCCAAAATGATCCATCTGGGAAATAACTCCAAAAGCTCAATTATCAGTAAAAGCATCACCCAAAATTACGGTGTCAACACTTATCGTGGACTTGTCAAAATGTCGCCAAAAGCCCAAAGCTGCTACAATTTTACCTCCTGCGATTCCTTGATTTTGGAACAGAACAAAACAAGCGAAACCAAAGAAATAGACAGTAAAAAATATGAAAACAACCAATTGACAGCCGAAGAAAATCTACCAAATCTCAAGATACAATTCCAAAAATTAGCAACAAAATCTTACAATTCACTTTCCAAAAAAATTTCTAAATCTGAAACAAAACTGACACCAAAATTAGAGCCAAAATGGGAAGAAATTGAAGAAATTATCAAGAAACTAGCAAAAATTAACCAAATGAAATCAAGAAAGTGAAACAATCTTTCAAAACTCCATACTTAGCTTTACTAGATTTTACCACAAGATCACTTCTTTTATTCGTGATGACACCATGTAGCTTGTATTTTAGTTTTTCAAAATTGCCAAGTGTAAGTCAATGTGGGTTTGGTAATAAGTTGAATTTCTGACATTTTCAACTAGTTCAGTTTTGGAATTTATTTGGTCAGTTCCTATATTTTGCCATTAAAATATGGTTTGAAAGTGTTTGGGCTTTTTTTACGAAGTTTCAAATCTGGGAAAAGCTCCTTTAATTCCTTGACAAGTTTTGGTTTTTTGGAATGTTCCCAAGCGATAATTTCCATAGTTTCTTGCCAAGTTTCACTCCAGCATGCTGCCCGCCAAGTTGTCAATGTCCCCACAATTTCGTCATAATCTCCACTAGGCAAAAAGTTCGACCAAACTAGAATTTTTTGTTTCAAAAGATTTTCAATTTTGTGAGTGTCAATTAGGGTTTTTTCTTTTTGCTCACTCAAACTTGTTTTTGTCTGCTTATCCAAAATTTCAACCAAGGTTTTTGTATCCAGTTTTTCCAAATTACTTGCAAGCCACCTCACCAGCTCCAAAGTCATTGCAAGTTCTAACTGAAGACGAAAAAAAGCGATCGGATTTGAAGAATTGTTTTGCTCTAATTTAGCAAAAATTTGTTGCTTTAGTGAACTTTCTAAACTTGCCAAATCGCTCTTAATAGTTGCCCAAATAAGTTGAATTTGAGTTTGATTTCGCCACTGCCAGATTTGCCACCAAAAGTTGATGATTTGCTCTTGGCTTCCAAGTCCATTTTTCAGTTCATTTTTCCATTTTTCGCACGTCAAATTAAGTTCTTTTCGCCAAAAAGAATACCAAAATTGCCCGCCCGCCAGCACACTTTCCCCAGCCAGTCGAATTAAATTTTTTTCTCGGTGATAATCTCGGCGAATGTACTCAAAACCTTGCTTAATTCTCATCAAAAACTGCTGATTATAATCCAAATTAGTCGCCACTTCCTGTAAAAAAGCTAATTTTTTGTGCCACAAACGGTGCTTTTCACCCACGACATTCTCAATATAAAATCCCCAGTTGGAGAGCCATTTTGTTTCTAGTTTTTCTTTTTCGGAGTGTAAAAGCTGATTTAAAATTTGACTGTTGATTTGCTTACCAATTTCAGGTTTTGCTATATTTTTTGGATAATTTTGGCTAATAAAATTTAGACCTCTTTGGGAAATTTGGGTTAGTTTTTGGAATTTTTCTTTATTTTCGGCATCAATTTTGGCACAAACGGCGACCAGATGGGGGCAGACTTTTTGGCTCGCAAAATAATCACAATCACAAAACCAAACCTCCGACAAAGTCAAAAAAAGCTTATTATAATCAAGTTTTGTCGGCTCTAAAATTGGTAATTTGGCAAAATATATTTGCTTGCGATCAAGAATTTCATACTCTTTCCAGCCCGCTAGAAGTAAATCACGCTCGCCCACGACATTTCCGTCAATATAAAGTCTCTGCCCTCGCTGAAATATCAATAAATCAACCTCACTCTTGACAGCCTGTAAATAAGAAAAATCCATACCTTTTCATAGAATCTATGGCTTAAAATTCAGTTTAATTTTTAATATACTCAAATTCATACCAAAATTGACAAAATTATTTGGAAATTCCCCTCTTGAGGGGTGGCAACCGTAGGTTGTCGGGGTGTTTCCTGTTGATTGTCTGTTAAAATTGATGCGAATTTGAATTATTATTTTGAAATGGTTTAATTTTTGTTTTTTGGCACGGATGGAAGGAATCGAACCCTCACTAGAGGTTTTGGAGACCACTGTTCTACCACTAAACTACATCCGTATGGGCAAAAGCGACTGAAAATAGTAAGGCCAGAAAAAAAATTATTGTCAAGTCAAAAGTGAAATTGTTTGGGAAAATTTTAATTTTGGGAAAAACAACTAAATTCTATTGACAGATTTGGGACGAAGGGTTAGGTTATTCCAATAAGACACTGAAAAAAATTATTATGCAAAATTTAATCCCACCAAAATCAGATCAATTAGCTGTTATTAAAGAATTAGAGGAATCACTAAACATCGAAATTCCACAACATGAAGATATAGGATCTAGTAGTGTTATTGGTTTTTATGTGCAACCAAGTGGACTAATTTCTAGTATTAACCTGAACAAAACTGGAGTAAAGAACGAAGATTTGAAAATAATAGCTAAGCTAAGTAATTTAACAAGTCTTCATCTTGCCGATAATCAAATAACTGAAATTGAAGGTTTAGAAAATTTAACTGAATTAGAAAATCTATTACTTGATTACAATAAAATTACCAAAATTGAAGGTTTAGAAAATTTAACTGAATTATATAATATTAATCTTAATGGCAACCAAATTACTGAAATTGAAGGTTTAGATAAACTAACCAGTTTACATGTTCTTTTCCTTGGTAGTAATAAAATAAAAAAGATTGAAGGGTTGGAAAAATTAACCAAATTACAAGATCTTGGTCTTGAAAGTAATAAAATTACCAAAATTGAAAATTTAGATAAACTAACCAATTTGAGATATATTCATCTTGGTAGTAATGAGATCACAAAAATTGAAGGTTTAAATAATTTGACTAAATTAGAAAAACTATCACTTAATTACAATATAGCCGATTCCTATAGCACCTTTACGAAAAAGTAAAAATCAGCAAAATGTTAAATTACCAAATTTATCTGTAAATTACAAATAATAATGGAAAGTTTATATTTTCAAGCCGACTAAAAAAATGTAAAGACTTAGTAGGAATTGGCTATAAAATAACAAAAATTGAAGGTTTAGAGGTGGGGTTTGGTGGTTTGACTAAATTAAAATACCTCCATCTTGATAATAACAAAATCACTGAATTTCAGGGCTTGGAGGATTTAACTAGTTTAGAACTTCTTTATCTTAATGATAATCAAATAAGTGAAATTAAAAAATTAGACGAGTTGATGAGTTTAAGATCATTTTTTATTTATAACAATCAAATAACTGAAACCAAGGATATAGAAGTATTGTTTCGTTTGAAAGGATTTGAACTTGGCAACCAAAACATTGCTAGCAATTCACAAAATTCAACCACTTTAGTTAATTCACAAAATTCACCTAGTTTATCAACTTTTCAATCTAGTAGCTCACAAAACTCAGATAGTTCAATAAGTGTTCAGACCAATAACCATCAATATGATTTTATTTCTAGTTGGTGGTTTCCATTTTTAATTGCGATTATATTAATTCCAGTTTTGACCGTCATAGGGATTAAATATTTTTCTAATAAATTTCCAAGAATTTAGACTTGTTCAATCGCCATTTTAAAACTTATCGCATGTTTAAAAATTCTTATTTTTTTGTAATTTTAATTTTACTGCTAGGATTTTATAGTGTATTGGTTTATGCATTCTCTCCAAAAGAATACATTGAGCCAAAAGTAAATAAATTATATTCTCACACACTTTGTAAAGATGGCTGGATTAGTAGCTCTCAAGGTCGTGGCACTTGTTCACATCATTCGGGAATAAGAGAATATGTTTATAGGGAGTATAAATACTGTGAAGATTCAATCTATACTGTATTAAAAAATGATAAATGTTATAAGCAAGATATTGTTTTAGCTAATAAAGAACAATCATTAGTATCTGTATCAACATCTATAAATTCAAACATCCAGACAACAAGTACTCAAAGTAGTTATTTTAGCTCTAGTTATTCATATAGCAAAAATGGTGAACAGGAAGTACCTTATTCTACACTCATTGCTGGTGCGTTACAAGGAGGTTATACAATACCAGGTGATAGTGTTTATTATTCACGACCAGAAAGTAATTATTTTTTTTCCACTTCATCTTCCTCATTTAATTATTTTTCAAAAAGTTCATCGAGCTATTCAAGTTCCAAATCGTCGTCATCATCTCAAAAATCTTCGTCAAGTTCTTCTTTCGGTTTAAAAAATAAATCAGAAACTTTTCTTGGTCAAATTGGAAACCAGCCAGTTGAGGTAAATATAAACACAATACAAATATTTAAAGATGGTGTTATACACAAATCTGGCACGATTAATTATACAAAAGCAGCGAATACACCAATTCCATTGGATTACATGGAAATTGAAAATATAGAATGTGAAAACGGTCTTTCTTTATGCTCTACTGTAATTATCAAAGAAAAAGTAGAAAATGGCGGGCAAATTGTACAAACAACAAAAATAAATAAAAAAACTCAAGAAAAAATGGTTGGAAAATGGCAGTGGCAAAGTCAAGATGGAAATATAATTTATGATGTCTCTTGGGATGGTGAAAAAACTCCAAATCAATGATCAATTTAGAATTGTAAAATAACCAAAGCAATCACTTTTGCCAAAGAAAAACAAGATTTGAAAATGCTCAAAGATATAGAAAATTTTCCAGAAAAATATTTTGGGGGAGTTTTACCAGAGCAACAAGATGACAAGGCAGTTTTGGCAAAATTTGTGGTGCAATTACAAACAAAACTTGCGGAATTGGAGGATGAAATTGACTCACTTCAAGGGCAGGAAGGTTTCAAACTGTATGAATTACAGGCAAATAATCAAGACGGTTTTGAGGATATTTTGGCAGAAAAAAGAGCCAGTCTGGAAGCAAAAATTGATAAAATCCGAGAAGAGATTGTCAAACAAAAAGCTGGATTTTAAGGTGAAAATTTAAACCTAAAACCAAATGGAGTATAAAAGATATAAAATCACCATCCCCCAGCTGCACGCCACAACCAAAACTGCTCCCGCCATTAAATCCTTCACTGTTTTGATAGTCAAACTGGTTTTTGGCTCGACAAAGTCGCAAATCAGCTCAATCGCGGTATTGATCATTTCTAGGCTAATAATTACCGACATTAGAATAAAATTGGACATCGCCAAATAAAAATGGTTAGTCATAATTGCCACGAGAACCACGACAAAACCAAGCAAAAACTGAATTTTGATACTATTTTCCCGCACAACTGCCAAAAAAATTCCATTAAAAGCAAAGTATAGACTGCGAATCGGATTATATTTAACATACTTATTAGGCAAGGAGTCAGCAGGTGTTTTACTTTGGAAAGCTTTCATATTTTAGATTTGGTTTGAATTTAATTTGGATTTTGAATTATCATTTTCTTAATTTTAGCCGTTTTGTTATAGTTATTTATCGGTTTTTATAAGCTTCTAAGCTGTTTAAACAGTAAAAAGAAAAAGTATGAATTTATTTAATTTGTCAAAAAATCCAGTCTCCAAATTTAATCTCTAAAATATCTCAAGAATAGTTTGTCCAAAAACCTCTTCCGTTTAATTTTTTATTTTGGCAATCCTAGCATAATGTCCACTGGCGACAAAATCTGCTCCCCGCTCCATTGCCCGACGGTAAAAAATCCCAAATTTGATAAAGCCATTGCACATTACATCAGGGTTAGGCGTCCTACCTTTAGCATATTCGTGAATCATATAGTCAATTACCTTGCCCTTATACTCTTCTTGAAAATCCCAAATTTCAAATGGAATAGCAATTTTTTTGGCGATAAGCTCCGCGTCCCGTGCGTCATCTTCCCAAAAACAACCGTATAATTCCTCCGACAAACCCATTGATTTCAACATTTCCAAACTCCAACACTTCATAAAAATACCAACAACTTGGTAGCCTTCTCGTACCAATTGACAAGCTGCAACCGAAGAATCCACTCCACCGGACAGCATTACAAAGACTTTTTGCTCACTTTTATTTTTTGGCAAGTTTGACATATTCAATATTTCTAAAATTATTTTTATTTTTTGGCAAGTTGGGTTTCTACCTTCTTTCTACTTACCCAATCAAAATCAACAAATCTTTCTCAAATTTTCTTTGCCAAGACAGAAAAAGTATGCTAGACTAATATCATCTCATCAAGAAATTAGTTTTCGATCGTTGTGTTTTTACTTTTGTCAAAATTTCCTCACCCCACCACCACACTCATCTCCTCTCGTCCTACCAAGCCAAACTCATTGGTTGTTGTTTTATTTATAATGACCCTTGCAACTAATAATAACTACCTCTTTGTCTAAAACACGATAAATTATACGATTTTTGTCATCAATACGGCGGCTCCAATACCCAGATAAATTATGCTTGAGCGGTTCAGGCTTGCCAATTCCGTCAAAGGGGTTTTTGCTAACTGATTCTATCAATCTTATAATTTTAGTCAAAAATTTGGGATCGTTACTCGCCCAATAAAAAAGATGTTCTTGTGCTTCAATTGTATAATTAACATGTAGCATATTTTTCTTTTCTAATGGCCTTGATAAGTTCTTTCTTGGAAGTTTTACCTGCTTGTGATAATTCTAATAACTTTTGTAAATCTATCTGTACAGTCTTTTTAGTTTGTTCGTAGTTTTTTATTGCCGCAATAACCTCAGGATTGGTCACGATATCCTCTATAATTTTGCCATCATCTGTGATTTCTCGCATTTTAATTGGGTTTTTTTTATGAGCAGTTATTTTGAGACCATTTGCTGTTATCGTGATTCGATCTTTGTTTTCATGCTCTATATTCCAACCCAAATTTTTGTTCAAAATATCTATATTATTAATTGATATATTGTAAAGGATAAAATAGACAATATAAGTATGCAAACTAGCGGCTGCCTCTTCTAAAGTTTCCCCTCTTCCAGCACATTCCAAATTATCTGTATAGGCAAAAAAGGAATTACTCATCTCGTCCCTGATAATAGTAAAAGGTATTCTATCAATGAAAATTGACCAATTAGACTGATCTTCTTGAAGTTGTATATTAGTCATAAGTCAGGTTTATTTGTAATAAATAATATTTAAATATAAACAAATTGTCAAGTTCTTTATTTAATAGACCTCTTGCGTTAAACATTTTTTAGGTTACAAATTCCACAAATTAAATTAAATCTTTTAGCTATTTTATTCAGTCTATATCTACAAATTC
>JBIIDY010000175.1:0-2723 GCA_044238065.1 Limisphaerales bacterium
TGAGAAGTTTTTACGATTATTCTGTTGATTTTATAGAGAATTTATGTATCCAAATTAACTGTATGAGTGTAAAGGTTTAATAGGGATTGGCTATATCACGAATGAAACAGGCTATAACAAGAGAATTAACCGGTCAAAAGCAAATTAAGAGTCATCACAAATAAAATAAAGTGATCTTGTGGTAAAATCTGGTAAAGTTAAAAAAGATTGCTTCGCTTTACTCGCAATGACAGGGAAAGATTGCTACGCTACGCTCTGTTTCCTTTGGTCTGTTCACTACGCTTCTGTTCACTGTGTTCACCTAGTCGCTTTGCTCCTGTACTTTGTCTGGTTGTTCCTTCCACATTCACTACCGCTTATTCACTTCGTTTCCGCACCCATACACTCATTCGGGGTTGCGGGGGAAAACGCATTGACCCAGAAGATTGCTTTGTGCCTCGCAATGACAAACAAACTCGTAATGGTATGAAGATTAGGAATTAACTAGTACAAGATGGTTTGGGTATACTTGGTCGCCAGTTCCCATAACCCACTCTTATGAAAATAGACACTATACTCCCATCTATAACAAGGGTAATTTTCAGTTTTAAGATATTTCCAAGTGGTTTTTTTAAAATGAAAAATGAGGTAAAAAGTCAGCTCTGTTTTTATTTGCTTTAGTTACAAAGCTCCAGAAAGTCTTGTATTTTTCAAAAAAAATTTCCAAATAAAAATTCCAAGTTTTGCTCCACCCCATGGCCCAGCTTGACTTTTTGGCAAAATTAGTTTGAATTGGTAGAATGTACCTTTTTGAAAATAATCAGCCCAGTTTTGACAATCAGCTTGTTTTGGCAGTTTTGAGCACCAAAATTAATCTTAACCCCGCTCGTCTTGATCAAATTTTGAACATTTACCCAACTCTTGAAAACGCCGTTGAAGACAATTTCACCCTTCTCAAGAAAAATAAAGTTAAATGGCTAGAAAAGTGGACTTCTATCAATTTACAAGCCGAAATTACCAAATTCCAAGTCAAGCTAGAACAAAATAAAATTGAAATTGTCACCAGTCTTTCACCAAATTACCCCGAGACTTTGAGGGTTTTGGATGATTTTCCGGTGGTTTTGTATTATCAAGGAAATCTGGAACTGGTGCGAAATAATCAGATGATCACGGTCGTTGGCAGTCGCAACTTTGGCAAATACGCCGAGCTTTTATTAAAACAAATTCTCTCTCCGGTTTGTCAAATGGGAGTTGGGGTAGTTTCAGGCCTTGCTTTTGGCACGGACGCTGCCAGTCATGAGATCGCTTTGTCCAAGAATGCCCCAACAATTGGAGTAATTGGCTCTGGACTAGACGACAAAAGCTTTTATCCCAAGGCAAATCTAGGTTTGAAAGCTCAAATGCTTAACTCAAAAAATGGTAAAGTCAACGGCTTGGTTATATCGGAATATGCTCCTGGCGTCAGTGCTAACGTTTTCACTTTTCCCCAACGAAATCGGCT
Organism: Limisphaerales bacterium; assembly: GCA_044238065.1. GTDB lineage: Bacteria > Patescibacteriota > JACMRA01 > JACMRA01 > JACMRA01 > JBIIDY01. Next base: position 1,481 of record JBIIDY010000175.1, read on the forward strand.
TTTGGCAGCTCTGACCGATCTTACTTGGGTAGTTGAAGCAGGGCTTAAATCTGGCAGTCTCATTACCGCACTCAAAGCTCAAGATCTCAACAAAACAGTTGCCACTACACCCGGTTCAGTCTTTGAAGAGAACTTGACAGGAAATCTTAAACTTTTGAAAGATGGGGCAAGTCTGATTACTTCCAGCGATGACATTTTTACTTTACTAGGACTCAAGCAATTTCCGCAGATTATACCCAAGACTACCGTGCAATTTGCCAGTAATGAGGAGGAAAAAATCTACCAAGCCCTCACCCTTTCGCCTCAAGAAACCGTGCTTCTTAGTCAAAAAGTCCAAATGGGAATTGGCGAACTCAGTGCACATTTGACGATGCTAGAAATTTCGGGACTGGCAGTCAATCTTGGAGAAAATAACTGGATCCGTGGCGGGTAAGCGTGGAACGGAAAATAATTTTAACTTTATTTTTAGTCGTGAAAATTTGACTGGAAAAACACTTTTAAAAAATGTCACTTCTGTAAAATAGTAATTTCTTATTATTCCGTAAAATTAATTAGCAAATTTAACAAAAAAAATCTAGCATAAATTAACTTAATTTGAAACTATTTTTTTTTATTTACATATACCTCTAGTTAAAATATTTTTTAGCTTAAGATAGTGGTTTGTTGGCCAAAATCAAAATTTGACAATACTCAAAAAAAAGTTTGTATAATAATTTCCATAGCTTTTTTGCTATCTTTATTTATTTTTATTTTATAATTTTATGCTCGGTCAAGACAAAATTCCACAATCAAAAGCAAAAGAAGAAGAGTAAAAAAAAGAAGAGGAAAGAATTGAATCTTTACGTGATCAAGTTCAAAGCTTAAATAATGAGAGGGAAATTATGGAAAGCAAAATATTACTTTTACAAAACAAAATAACACAAAGTGTTGAGAATAATCCTAGTTATGATAAAAGAAAAATCCAATCTTTGTTTCATCAAATCCAAGCGTTAAATAAGAAGGTAGAAAGAATGGAAAATAGAATATCAGAAATATTATCCTATGCAGATCCCCGACTCTAGTTCCAAAATAAGATCAACTAAATAATACTTACAAATCCAGCAATCCCAACAAAATATATTATAGCCAATCCCTATTAAACCTTTACACTCATACAGTTAATTTGGATACATAAATTCTCTATAAAATCAACAGAATAATCGTAAAAACTTCTCAGCCTTTGCTTCAATTCGTGCCATTTATG
>JBIIDY010000176.1:0-2719 GCA_044238065.1 Limisphaerales bacterium
TTTTGGGCAACATTTCTTCAATAAGTTTGAATTGCTCTAGGGTTAAATCTGTTAAATAAGGCATTTAAAAATCTTAAAATTATTTCTAGTTTTTAACAAGTTTAGAGATTTAGGACAGGTTCTTAAACTCCATATCTAGCTTTATTAGATTTTACCACCAGATCACTTCATTTTATTCGTGATGACACCCTGTAGTTTTGCTTTTTACTGGTTAAGTCTGTTTCATTCGTGATAACCTTGACCTCATTCTTTTGGTTTTTCAAGATTCAAGTTGCTTATATTTACAAACTTTTTTCAAATTATCAACCATGAGTTAATGTGGTTTTGGGTATATTGAGTCTAATAGGTTTATAAATTTTGATAGTAAATTGACTGTAACAAGGATTAGCAAGCGGGGAAATTGAAATTTTATCAAAGATTGTAGTTTGTTTAAATAAATTATTGGACTAAATTTACCAAAAAAAATTTCCCTTATGAGGATTGTTTATTTTTTAAAACCATGTAAAAATCACACAAAACTCAGTAAATAGATCAAACAAGTAAAAGCGAACTGGAATTAGTAAGCGTTTCCGCCAAAAATAAGAAAATAGTTATTCTGGAAACTTTCCCCATTTATTATCAACTTTCTGAGACGGGAAGATACAGAATATTAAAAGAATAATTACACCAAAAGAAGGAATTTTATCAAAAGAAAGTATAGGAACAAGTAATAGCAAAAAGCTACTAATACCAATATCATGAAGTCTTCTGGCAGTGGCAACTACGGAAGAAATGCTAAATAAAAACATTACAAAGAAATACATGCCCATTAAAAAATCCCTCAATGAAAGTAAATTTTCATTAATATAAATATCTGTAAGTCCCATTATAAAAAACATCAAGAAAAAAATAACAATATTAACTAAAAATAAATGCCCAGTATTCTTTCCTATTTGTTCTACCTGAAAAACCGAGAAATTTTTTCAATGTAGAGATGTAATTACCAATCATATACTACTTAATAAATATTTTTTTTTATTGTTAAAAGGTTATTTTCAAAAAATCAAAATTCAAATGTAAAATGTCTTTGTTTGGAGCGGGATAGGGGAATCGGACCCCTCTTATCAGTTTGGAAAACTGAGGTAATAACCACTATACCAATCCCGCATGTAAAATTTTTGGTCCACAGTCCTGGATTCGAACCAGGGACTTTACAGATTTACAGTCTGCTGCCATTGACCACTCGGCCAACTGTGGATATGAGCATTATAGCTATAAAAATAATATAAATAATTTTATAAACTTTGTCAAATAAAAATCCACAAAACTTTTCCAAAAATCGCCAAAAACGCCCATTTTATTGAATTCTCCCCCTAGAATTAATGCCAAAATTAGCCAGAATCTGTTGTAAACAGAAACTAGTTTTCCTTCAAAAACCAGCCAAAATCTTATTTCCCAAAACCATTCTCAAAACACTTTTCAAAACAGAAGCAATAAATTGAAAAAATCTTTGAAAAAGTAAAAAACTTTGTAAAATTCAAGGAAAATAATGCATATTAATTATTAATCCAAACATACAAACCCAGTAAAGAAGCTATTGTAAGCCATAAAATCAAGGTGGTAAAAGTCAAAGTAATTGATTTAAATTTTTTGATGGACTGAATGAAATCTTCTTCAAATGTCATTTTATCTATTTGAAAAGCTGTGAAAATGCTGAAAGCTGTCAAAATCCACATACTAAAAGTTGGCCAAAAAAACATAGCTGGAATTTTGGTGCCAAAAGATAAAGCTGTAAAAATGATATAATTAAGCCAAGATAAACCCTGCAAAATCGCCAAATTGGAAAAGTTTTTTTTGAGTTTATTTTTTTGTATTTCGGATAAAAACTGAAAATTACCATTTTTTAAATCTTGCCAGCGGTTAAATGCCCAAATGTTGCCAGTAATTACCAAAATGTTGTTGAGAATCCAAACTGGACCAAAAACGAAACTCGGCGGGGCAAACCAAGGTTTATTCAGATTATTATAATACTCCAAATCAGTAAAAGCCCAAGCAAAAGTCAATAAATTGACCACAATTAAAAACAAAACTCCGTGATACCATTTTAGTTTTACAGATTTTAAATTCATAAGAAAAAGATTTTTAAGTAAGTTTTAAAAAAGATTGAAAGGGTTGGTTTTAGTATAAAATACATAATTAAGTTACATGTCAAGTAGAGATGATCACGCTTACACACCCCAAGTTTATCACACTCCAAATAAAACTTATTAAATTCAACTTTCCAACCAAAATCTCGCCAAAATAAATTCAAGTTTTGCTTGTTTTTACGCCAATTTTACGAAGAAATAATCTGTAACTGATTTTTCAGGATTATTTTTTGATTTTTATATTGAAGGTAAATAAGCCTTGTTTTAATCAAGTTTTTTAGTGAAATTTTAAATTGGTTTGGAAAATTTAGAAAATCTGAATATCTTTTCTTGGCTTAAAATCAACACTTTTTCAAAACTTTGGGGAGTGTAAGGATGATCACAGGTTACCATTCATTAAAACCTTTGTTTAAAAGTAAAAATAGAAAAGAAAATATGAGATTTGATAAATAGGATTTTTGTGCTACTTTGTAAGTTATGGCGTTCATATTGCCGATTATTAGGAATTGTTTGGGTTTTGTAGGGGAAACGCCCACGTTTCCATTTGCCGACACATTGATCAATAGCGATGAGGGCATCGCCGCTACGATATT
>JBIIDY010000177.1:0-2691 GCA_044238065.1 Limisphaerales bacterium
ATTACATCGGTGAATATTTTGCCGCTTATAATTTTTGCGTTAAAATCATCATAAATGCTTTTTATCTGCTTTTGTAATTCAGAATATTTATTTTCAATTTGTGTTTGTTCTGAATTCAATGATGATTCTAGTTTTAGTATTTCTCCTTCCTTTTCTTTTATTTCTTCATCCTTTAGTTTGATTTTATTTACAAGTGAATCTTTGGTAGAATTCAGTTCTATTAATTCTTGGTCTAGGATTTGAATTTTTCGGTCTTTTTCTGCATCAACTATGTCTCTCCTTGATTTTTTATAGGCTGTCGTTATGTTCTCAATTAAGTAGTGCGTAATTATGAGAGGAACCATGCCAAACATAAATATCATCCAAAACTCACCTTCTTTTACAACTTCCCATAGTTTCAAAGTTGATTCTGTTCCTTTCAGCAAATTTTTTATTTCATCCGTATTAATTGCAATCATGGCAGCCACAATAACGTCAAATATTAGTAAGCCAACCCAAAAGAGTAAATTGTTCACAAATTTTCTTTCACTACCAATGAGCTTTATATTTGAAAGCAATACAGGGAACATGAAAAAGATAGTTGCAATAAAACCAAATAATGCTCCTTCTTGTCTAAATACCTTAACAATTGCGTTTGCATCAACCAGTTTTTGTAAGCCGGGATTTACACCTGCTTCAAGAGAATTTCGAATCACATTGCCTTCAAACAACATTTTGTATAAGGCTGATGCAAAAAAGACAGACAGATAGCATACAAAAACAACTAAGAAAAATGAGATAAGTATTGTAGCTGGTGACCAAAATGGTTTTACAATAAAGGATTGTTCAAGAGATTTTCTTTCTAGTTTATTTTTCTCAATCTCCTTGTTTATTTGTAAAAGACCTTTTTCCCCAGTGTTTTCATTACCTGATTCTAGCGCTGATTTTTCTTGTTTAATAGCATTTAATTTATCAGATGTTTGTCTTCTTTCTATTTCATTATTTCTCTTAGCAATTGAAGTATTCTCTTGCTTTTCGGTCTCCAAATTATTTTTCATGCTTTCATAAGCACTGAATACATTAAAAGTCAAAACATTTTTCTTGCTGCTTAATCCTTCATCTGTAGCGTAAGCTTTTATAACTTCTTTTATATTCCCATATTCTACTCTGAATATGTCGGTATTCCCTGAACTTTCTTTTGAAGTATCATAACCTTGTTTATGATATTCGTCTGTATTTATTTGAGCAGCAGAATATACTAGGTTGTGTAATTGTTGGGAAAAGGTGTCTATTGCATTTGTTTGTCTCACTGGTTCTGGCTTTTTTTCTGGTTCTTGAATTACTGCATTCACTGCTATATTATGGTCTATGTTATATTTAAGTCTTTCAAATTCCGAATATAATTGGGAATATATTGATGGGTCGTCTGAAACATGAATATTTTCTACATTATTGTTACTTGCATTGTAAGAGTAATTATATGAACCATTTATTGAAATTTTGTTGTCGATTAGGCAAAACTTATGGTGCATAATACCACGTGAGTCTCCAGTTTCAAAAGCATGAACGGTTATGCCTGCTCCCTTGAACATCAACTTCACGGTTTCGTTCTGGACATTTGAAGATAAAATGATGTCAATGTTTGTTGTCCTGTTTTTTGCTTCAATGATAGCATTAGCAATATCTCTGTCAGTGAACCAAGCCATAGCAACATATATTGAAAGATTGGCATTATTTATTTCAGTCAATATTCGCTGCTTAATATCAGTTCCGCTTGTAATTATGTCATTCATGTCTTGATTGTTATGTCGTTTATCTTGATTATGTCGTATTTAGGGTTCCAGGTAACGGTTTGGCGGCTTTGCGAAGAAGCGGATTTCGGAGCACTAAACTGTCAATACACCACAAAAGTTAATGCGAGGTAGAATGTTCAATTAACCACTGAACCCGCTTTTTTGCAAAACCGCTGTTACCTGCTGGCCTTCCTTCTGTCGTGTCGCTGTATGCCTTGTCAATATTGAGTTTCCGTGTCATTGTCTGCTGTGTTTTTCGGGCTGTGAATTGGAGTATTTTTATTTTTTTTGAAGCGTTGGAAAATTTTTTAAAACAATTTTTCTCTGTGTTGGCAAAGCAAGCTCTTTTGCAATTTTCGGTCTTTGCTTTGGCTTGTGCGAATTGCAAATGTGCTTGCTTTTAGCGTGGGCTTTCCTTTGGTTTCATAAATATTGATAATAAAAGTCCTATACCTACAACTACGTCAACTATGTTCCACATCTCTCTGCCAAGTGCAATTTTGAAAAACGGTTGGAATAAAAAAGCAAGTCCACTGTAAATAATCAATTCTGTCTGTCGTCCTTGTTGGTTTGCCTGATATGCTAATATTGCAAATCCAATAAGTCCAGCGAACCTAACAAATTGGTAATATCCGTAAGGCATATCTGCCAAACAGAGAAAAAATAAAATTGCCAAAATTATTTTGATTGCATTAGTCATTTTATTCCTGTTTGTCTTGTGAATTGTCGGCAATACTAATTAAGTCAAACTGTGGTAGTTCAGATATTTCAAAGAAATGGCTTGTGATTTTGTCAAGATAACCGTCTGTAATTATGTCGTCTTCCAAATACAATTCGATGTCAGGGAAACGGGCTAAAATTGTTTCGTCACTTACATTTAAACGGTGTCGAATGTTCTTAAAAAACTTTATTTCCGAAT
>JBIIDY010000178.1:0-2683 GCA_044238065.1 Limisphaerales bacterium
CTACGAAAGGTTATTTAGATCAACTAAATCGTTAATTATTTTAGGTTTCATAAGACTTTTATGCCGAAGATTAACAGGTGGTTGTAGCCTAAAATGGGTTAAGCGAGAGATTTAGGACAGGTTCTTACATCTGTCTCGCAAAGTGCCAAAATAAAGTCAAAATGTTTTTCAAACCTCCAAAAGCACATAACAGAGATATTGAGTTCGTATGTATTTGTGATAACCGGACTGTCTGACAAAATAATAGTATAAATTACCTCATTTGTAGCCAAGAATAGTGTGCTTGTTGGCTCAGAAAAATAAAAAGATATACTGTCAATTGTAAAAGAATTTGACCAGTGAAAATAAATCAAGAATTTCTGGTTTTCGGTAAATATTTCAAATTTGGTTAAAGTATTGCAGGTATTTATGTATTCTTTCAACAAAATATACTTGTCACTTTCTTCGATATGATTGCAACCTTCATGACTAAAAAATATGATTGTGTTATCAAAACAAACCTGATTTTTGATTGTGTTTAAAGACATAATACAAAGATAATTTAATTTTTTTTACCCTAAAATAATCTTCATTTTTTCAATTAAATAGTCAATTTGCTCCGGTGTATTGTGTAGGGCGAGTGAAATGCGGAAAAGTGGTGGAAATTTCATTTTTTCTTTGAGGTAATAGTGGCAACAGTGGTAGCCCGAACGACACATAATTCCAGTCTCGCCCAGATACATCGCCATTTTGTGACCGTCCATTTTGTCGCTATAAAGGGAAACAACGGATGATGGTTTTGAGTTGAGCAGTTTGATCTCTGGGATTTCTTTGAGTTTTTGGTTAAGATAAATAGCTAATTGATGTTCGTATTCCGTCGCTGATTTATTTTTATCATTTTTCCAGTTCGTTCGCCATTTAATGGCTTCGTTTAGCCCGATAATTCCAGCGTAGTTTTGAAGTCCCGGCTCTAGTCTTGCATAAATTTCCTCGTCATTTTCAATCAATTCAAAATAGTCCAGCTTGACATCTTGGACGGTAGAGCCACCAATCAAATAACAATCAAGTTTTTTTAACAAGACTTTTTTGATAATGATAAAACCTAGACTTGGGCCGTACATTTTGTGTCCACTACCAAAAGCCGCATCAAAGTCCACATCTCGCAAAAATTCCGGATTGTGTCCCAAAGTCTGGCAAGCGTCAAGTAGCAAAATTCCGCCCATTTCATGTAAATCTTCGGCTAATTTTTTAGCATTCAAAAGCTCTCTACCATCAATATTGGACATACTATTAGTTAAAACAATAGAGTCTTTTAGTTCATTTTTTTCATAAACTAAATTGCCAACCTCATCTCGCTCCAAGACTGATCTTTCAGCCCCGTTTCGCCCTGCCCAAGTGATTGAGCTTAGAAAAACTGAATTGTGGTCAATATCTGAGATGACGATTTTTTTGTAGAAATAATTTTCTGAATTAGACGGCAGCTGATGTAAAACAGTGTTGATTCCGTGAGTGGTGTTGAGACAAAAAGCCACCGTGTAATCTTTGGAACTTTTGCCAACCAATTTTAGGATATTTTCGCGACATTCTTCTACTAATTTGTCAGTTTGCTCGCCCCATTTGTATTTGACACGATGTCCACAAGAATTGTGATTATGATAATAGGCAGTTTCGGCATCAATAACACTTTGAGGTCTTAGAGTTTGGCAGGCACTATCAAAATAATAGGCAGAGCGGTCTAGATAGCTAAAATTCGTAAATTCTGAGTTTGTGCTGGCTGGGTTTGAAGCTGTAGTTTGGGCATTTTTGGTTTTGAAAAAATTAAACATACGCCGTTTTTTAGAAAAATTGCTTAAAAAAATAACTTAGGAAAAGAGTGTTTTTAAGATTTACTTTTGTCAAATAAAATTCCAAAATAAGTTAAAAAATAGTTTCAAAAATTGTATTTCGCTTTGAAAATGGTAATTTCGCCAAAAAATATTTCCCCAGTTTCATTTGAATTTAGTTGAGTTTTGGAAATAAAGCTAAAAAGTTCAACTTTCAATGATTTTCAATTTCTAGTTTTCTCAACTTTTACCAACCAAAAATAGATAATTTTAGTTTTTTAAAGGTTAAATTTTTCTCCAATTTTCTTCATTCTTAAAAGTCTAGATTTTATTATTTAGCTATTTCCAAGATGGTTTTTTGACATTGATTTTCGATCCAAAAATTCTCTTAATTTTCTGGCTTTACTATTTTATAAATCTATGCTACAATATCAACAAGCTTTAATTCAGTTATTTAAATTGTGATTTATTACTTGTTTCTAACAGTGTTTTTCTAATTCCAGTTTTAAAATTAGTCAAGTTAAATAACCAGTATCAAAAAAAACAAAGATTGCCACAATAACTATTTCAAAAAACTATTTCATATTCCAACTCATTAAACTTTTACTTATCAAACTTTACTATGTCCCAAAACTTTTTTAGAAAAAATCTACCTATCCTCGCAAGTTTTATCCTCTCTATTGTCCTTACTTTCTCTTTTGTTTCCATTCCAAGCTTAGCCCGAACATCAATTGGGGGACTTCCTCAAGGTAGTCAGGCTTGCAGAGGTACTGACTGTGGCTTTATCCAAGGGACTCAAACCCTTCCACAACTAGCTACTGGTATTGCTACTATTTTGACTTTTATTATTGGATCTATTGCGATTATCTTTATGCTTTATG
>JBIIDY010000003.1:0-31043 GCA_044238065.1 Limisphaerales bacterium
ATTTCAAAGACTTTTTTACTGACTCCGGTCAGTCTTTTGAATTCGTCTTGCGTTAGTTGTTGTAAATTTTTATAGAGCATATTGGAATTTTAAACAATTTTTTTATTTAACGCAAGGGGTCTATTAAATTGTTCATTTTTCTCATCATACTTGTAATCTACATTTCTTTGATGAAATTTCCTGTAAAAATCAGCAGAGTTTTGTAAGGTTTGAATTTTTTGTGTAACTTCACTAATAATAGATACTGGGTATTCATTTTTTCTTGTCATATTTAATAAAATAAAAATAAAAATTAGCTGTCTTTAAGTATAACACACTTTTAAACTAAAGTCAAACAAAAATTACCAACCGCACAAACCCTCAATCTCCTCCACAGTTTTTGGCATTTTTTCAGTCAAATTCAAAATTCCGTCTTTGGTTTTCAAAATATCATCTTCAATGCGAATACCGATACCGCGAAACTGCTCGGGAATACTCTCGTCCGTCGGGTCAAAATACAGTCCGGGTTCCACAGTCAAAGTCATCCCTTCAGTAATTTCAATATCTGATCTTTTGCCATTTTTATCAACATAAATACCCGAGTCGTGAACATCCAAACCGAGCCAGTGTCCGATGCCGTGCATATAATATTTGAAATAAGTTTTGGCGGTAATATTTTCCTCCAGAGTACCTTTTAGAATGCCCAAATCTATCAAGCCTTGAGTCAAAACCCGAATTGAAAGCTCGTGATAAGACGAATAAGTAGAGCCATTTCTAGCGATTTCCCGGATACAAGCCTCGTTTGCCCGTAGAACCACTTCATACACCGCTTTTTTGGCATCGGTAAATTTACCAGAAACCGGATAACATCTAGTAATATCACTGGCATAATAGTTGTATTCACACCCAGCATCAATCAGCAACAAATCACCTTTTTTCAGCTCTTTGTCATTGGCAGTGTAATGCAAAATACAGGCATTTGCTCCGCCAGCGACGATAGCAGGATACGACCAAGTACAATTATTGTAACCAAAATGATGATACAAATCACTACAAACTTCGTATTCATAGACTTTTTTACCGACTGCCAGTCTTTGATACATTTTTTGGACCGAAATAATATGAGCCTCAATTGCAATTTCCGCCGATTTTTCCATTTGAGCGATTTCCCATTCGTCTTTATACATTCGCAAATTTCTCAGGATTGAATTAGTTTTCCCAGCGGAAATTAAATTTTCACTGATTTGACGGCGACCACTATTAAAAATTAAATTGTTTATCTGACTGCGAAGAAGCTGATAACTGCCGTTTGGATCAAAATAAATTTTTTGGGTATTTTTCAACATTTCCTCAATTTTTTCAATCAGATTTTTAAAATTTAAAATAGTTTCAATTCCGCTGATTTCCAGACTTTTCTCCCTGCCATTGACCGCCCCAGTCCAAATTTGTTCCTGATGAGTTTTTTCTTGAATAAATAAAATTTCCGTTTTTTCACCGTTCAAATCCTTTTTGAGAAAATAAACAGAACTGTCTTCATCGATTCCAGTGAGATAATAAAAACTAGAATCTTGGCGAAAAGAATATTCCACATCGGCATTTCTAGTCACCATTTGATTAGAAAAAATCAAAAAACTAGAATTATTTTCCAGCATTTCAAAAAGTTTCTGTCTTCGGTTTTGGAGTGATTTTTGATGATTCATATTTTATTTTTTAAATTTAAATATTTTTTTACGTTAAAATTTAAAATCTCTGAAATTAATAGTTTGAAATTACTCAAAAATGGGAAATATGGATTTGGTAGAGAAATAGCTTTTGATTTAACTTTTTTAGAAAAAACACAAAACAAAGGGCAGATTTACTTTAAGTGAATATTTTTGCCCATTCTTTCTGCCTTATATTCACAGACCATTTGGTATTTTTGTCACTTTTCCAAATAATAATCTTTCCAAGCCATTTTCATCTAGCCAAATTTGACTTTGCCATTTTTTGGTTTCTTTTTGGGTCTTTGAATTGGCGTCTTTTTGTAGATATTTTGTGTAAAGCTTGTCTAGTTTTTGTTGGGCTTTTTGGATATTTCTAGGATCCAGCTCCAAATAAATTTGACTTGGTAATTGAATTTTTGCTTTGGTTTCCACTTTCTCCAAATTGGTGTTGGCAGTTTTTTTGGCTGTTATTTTGTTTTGTTTTCCTGAAAGGTTTGGTTTGGAAATTATCTTATCAATTTGGGTCAAAATTGCCAATTGTTTGATTAGTTTATTAAAATGTTTCAACCCGTCTTTGCCACTATAAAGGGCATTTTTTGGCTCAAATTCCACTCGGTTTTCTTGGGCATTTTCTCGGTCTTGATTAGGTAAATATGGCAAGTTGGCAACCAAAATCCAATCTAATCCATCCAAAAATTCCAAATCAAAACTTAACAAATCAGCTTGAATAAAACTCGCCTTATTACCAGATTCCAAGCCAAATTTGAGGCTTTCCTGGTTTCTAAAAAAATTTTCTTGGGCCGTTTGAAGGGTTTTTTGGGAATAATCGGTGGCGACAATTTGCCAGTTTTTCAACTTTTTTGCCAAAGTTAGAGCGATCAAACCACTTCCCGTGCCAATTTCTAACAAGATTTTAATTTTATTTTTTGGATTTTGTAGGTTTTTGACCATTTTTGTTAGCCAAAATTCGGTTTCTGGTCGGGGAATTAAGGTGTTTTTATTGACTTTGAGTGATAAATCTTGGCAAACCACCTCTCCCAAAATATAATCAAGTGGAATTTTTTTTCGCAAAAGTTCTTGTTTTTTTTCAAAATCCTTTTTTTGTTTTGAGGTTAATTCAAATTCTCCAAGCCAAATTTGAGTTTTTGACAGCCCAGTCAATTTTTCCAAGATAATGACACTTTCGCTAGAATATTGAAAGCTTTGAGAATAGGTTTGAGAACGCATAATCATTTTTAGCCATTTTTCCCCAAATTAGTCAAGAGTTTTTTACCTGTTTAAAACTAGTAGGATCTGGATAATTAGCGACGAGGTGGGTTATTAGTTGGGGTGTAATTTCAATCTATTTTTTCTACCAAAGAACATATCAACCCATTTGTGAAATGTGAAACCGCACCTCTAAAAACTGGATAAATATTCTTTTCCAAAGGTAAATTAAGAATTTCTTTTTGGGGTTCGCTTAACTCAATAAAATTGTATAAATACCCTGTTTTTGAAAAAATTCTATCAAAGGTACTTTTTGGTAAAGTTCGGAGAAATTTATAGCAATTAATCTTGTTAGTAAAATCTTTTGAAGAAATATCTAAACCTTCCAAATCAATGATATTTTGTCTTAATTTTTCTACCTTAAATAAATTCATATCGCTATTGGAAATTTCTATTGAAATGGATTTTTCTGGATTTTGACCGATTAGGGTATTGCCTGCTGGAAATTGAATTAATTTCGTAATTCCTAATACTTTACAGATTTGAATTTGAAAATCATTTGGCAAACAAGTAACGATTCCGCAAGTCATATTTTGATCAATAGTATTATGAAAATCAATAATAAAATCATAATTTGGCAGTATTTTGGAAATTTCCACAGCTCTTAATTCTTCAGTTGAAATTGGATATTTTATCCCAAATGAGTGTTGTAAATTGGTTTCCACAAAACGCAAATTTAATTCACTTGCCTGACTATTAGCTATTATTTGATCAACATTTTTAACAGGATTTTGCTGTAAATATCTGACTAACTCAATTCCGCTATATTCATTACCGTGAGTGCCACCAACTATTAAAATCTTGGAATTTTTTTGAAGATTATTAGACATAAGTTATTTTGAATTATTATAAAAAGGGTTTTTGGCTACAATTAAAATCGCATCTGCATTGCTGTCGGTATTTATTGGAAACATTTCGGTTATATTTATATTCTGATTATACAAACCTAATGTTTTTTGATAATAATTAGGTAAAGTTCCGTTATTAGTAGTATATTCGGTTTCTCTCAAATTGGCAATCTCTTTTACAATATTTTGCTTATCTTGATCTAAAGTTTGGAATTTACCCTCTGAAATTTTTGGTGAAATCATATTATTTTTACCTAAGGCACTTTGAATAGAAAAGAAAGCTCTTTGATTTTGAGTGGAAGAGACTAAATATGGCAATTCAGCATTCCTTTGACAGCCTGATAAAACAAAGTATTTGCCAAGTTTTTTATCCTGAAAATCTGGGTGAACAATTCTCGCAATTTCAAAATATGCTTGACTTTCATGAAGTGCATAAACCCCAAAAGCAATTGGATTATCATCTTTATCATACAAAATTTCCACCTGCTGTCCTTGTACATGTTTAATCAAATCCCTTTTAGCATCTTCAAAATTTTCTGGACTGTTGTAAGTTGTCAACCCTAACTGTACCAAACCTGTGAGCTGATCAATTAACTTTTCTTGATTGGATAAATCTAAGCCAGTGTCAAAAACAGAACTAACCTTTGCGGCAATTTTAATGTTGGCAATTTGTTCTATAATAGATGATTCTTTAATAATTTGTGTAACCTGTCCAGGCATAAATTGTTTGAACATAAAAATAATAAAATAAAAATGTAAAAAAAGTGTTGTAAAAAAAAAATAAAACTCCCCATTGTAGGGAGTGTGAAATTGTGAATAATTTGATTTGAATGTGTTTCAAAAATTATGCCCGCCAAAGATAACTCCCAGTCCAGTGAGTGATTTGCCACCAAACTTGTGTGTTTGATTTAGATATTTTTGGCAAAAGTTGGAACATAAAAAATTGTTATGAGGTAATTTTAGCAGAAAAATTTAGTTTTGTCAAGGAGTACTTTTACTTAGGGTCATACTCAGACTCAAAAAAATATACTTTAGACCTAACTTTTTAACACAAAAATCCCCCATCGCTACGCTCTGTTTCGCTACGCTACACTTGGTCGCCACAGCTCCCGCAACACATTTTCTTGAGAGAAAACATACATCACTTCGTGCTGACCCAGTCGTTTCACTCCAGACAAGTTGCTTTGCCAACAAGTCCTTCAAAAAGGGGTTTTTAGCTACATTTTGATTTGAAATTTAACCATAACTTTTTACATTTTTATGCTTTTTTTGTTCATCATAAGGGGTTTTTATAAAATTATTTCTTACTTTGCAGATCAGGCTAAAGCCCTCAATTAGTTAAATTAGATTAACTGTAATTATTTTTCCCGATTTTCTATTAGATCTGGGCAATTTTTTCAATCAAATCCACAACCCGAGCAGAGTAGCCCCATTCGTTATCATACCAAGACAAAACCTTCACAAGTTTGGATTTACCGCCAACAACTTGGGTCAAAGTGGAATCAAACACGGAACTGTGAGAATTACCGATAATGTCGCTAGAAACAATTTCATCCTCATTATACTGTAAAATATTGGCAAATTGTGGCATTTGGGCGTATTTAGCAAAAGTTTGGTTTATTTCCTCTTTGGTCACTTCTCGTGATAACACACAAGTCAAATCTACCATAGAGCCATCCGGAGTTGGGACACGCACTGCCAAGCCGTCTAACTTCCCGTTCAATTCTGGGATAACTTGCCCAATTGCTTTGGCCGCCCCGGTGGAGCTAGGAACGATATTAACTCCAGCCGCTCTCGCTCTTCTCAGGTCTTTGTGAGGTAAATCAAGCAGATTTTGGTCGTTAGTGTAGCTGTGAATTGTGTTCATAAAACCACTTTCAATACCAAATTCTTTGTTTAAAATACAGGCAAGCGGAGCAAGACAATTGGTAGTACAACTAGCATTTGAAATTAGTTTATCAGTAGGTTTGAGGGTTTGATCATTGACTCCCATTACCACAGTTGCGTCAATTTCGCCTTTGGCTGGGGCGGTGAGAATGACTTTTTTGGCACCACCTTGAAGATGTAGAGACATTTTTTCCCGATCCGTAAAAACACCAGTTCCTTCCACAACAATGTCAATTCCAAAATCGTTGTAAGGCAGTTCGCTAGGATTTTTGATGGCAAAAACAGGAATTAGCTTTCCGTCAACCAACAGACCTTTGTCGTTGTAAGAAATATCGCCTTTGAATTGACCATGAACTGAATCGTATTTGAGTAAGTGAGCCAGAGTTTTAGCGTCAGTTAAGTCGTTGATAAAAGCAATTTCCAAGCCTTTTTGGTGAGCAATTTTAAAAACATTACGACCGATACGACCGAAACCGTTAAGAGCAATTTTGGGAGAATTTGACATAAAAACAAGAGAAAATGGTTTGAAAAAATGAAATGGAAAAAATAAATTAGTTTTTGTAAAAGATGACTGGATAGCAAAGTTGAGTTCAGACATTTGCCTAAAAAAAATCTAATCACAATCTAAATTTAAACTGAAAATCAAAATTGGTCAAGTCTATAAATTAACTCAAAATTACTCAGCTAAAAACCACTTGGAAACCTTCCAAAAACTACTTGAAAACACAGTCCCATTTTTTTGTTGTAGCTTCCACATTACCCCTTTGTGAAGGGGTGGGCCGAAGGCTCGGGGATTTTTATTTATTTTGTTGAATTTTTAGTGAAATTGTTATAATTATTTTGTTTTTAACGATTTCAAAGTCATTTTGATTTTTAAAAATACGGAAATTTAACAGAAATAGAAGAACTTTTGGTAAAATTTAACACTGCGAAACCCCCCCAGTCTTCAGCTCTGCTCACTACGCTCTGTTCACTATGTTCACCTAGTCGCTTTGCTCCTGCACTTGGTCCCTTCGTTCCCGCACCCTCATCACTGCGTTCAACACATTTTCTTGGGAGAAAATATACAAGAGGGGAATTTTAGTCCACAGTTTCAAGTAAGTTTCAGCCAGTCAAGAATAACTTTTTTCAAGCCAGCCATACTTGGTGCCAAAAAATCTGTCATTTCAACGTCGCTCAAATCATGGTAATACTTGCCATCCACGGTGTAAAGCGAACAAATTGGAAAGTGAACATCTTTTTTATGAACTTTGTCAGTGAGAACGATCGGTCTTTTGACTTCTTGCGAGTAATGATTTTGCCCGTCAAATAAACAATAACTGTCCAAAAAATAACCGTTCAGTTGCCCGCCGTATTTGGTTGCCAGCCTTGAATAAAAATCAATCATTTTCTCAAAAATTTCTTCATCACTCATATTATCCGTTGCTCCAGCGATGCCTTTGACATTTTTACCGGGTTGCTCACTTTCTGAGACCCCATCAAAATATAAACCAGAATCACTACTAAAACTAGGTTTTTGGGTTTTTTCAAAATAAAATTTCACCTTGTTTTTGACTATTTCCAAAGTATTTTGTCCAATTTCTTCGGGCGGTTCTATGTGAATGTTAATATCAGCCAGACTAATCAAATTGACCTGTAGATCCGCTAATTGCTGTTGATACCTTTTGAGCTTGGCGGGGTTATGAGTTGCCACGAGCAGGGTTGGTTGGTTAAGATTCATAAAAATAGATTTTAGGGTGGTTAAAGAGAAAGTTAGGAAAAAAGTTTAAATCAAAAAATTATTATTTATAGTTATTCAACCAATTATTTCATCTTACAAAAATTCACAAATTGATCTTTGGTTAAAGTTGTTTCGTTACCATCAAGAAACTGGAAAATTTGCCAGATACCATCAAAAATGGGTAAATAAAATATTTGATTTGTTAATTTGGAGGCTTGTTTGTAGGCTTTTTTTAATTCTTGTAGTTTGGCTTTGTAGAGATTATTGTCAAGACCCACCATATTTTTTGAAATATTCACACTTTTGACCTCAAAAATATGTATTCGTCCAAAACTATCTTTCATCACAAAATCAGGGTAGGAAGAATGTAGTGCCCCTAAATAATACTCAAACTTTATCACCGAATTTGCCACATAGTTTTTACCCCAAAGATAAACTTGTTTGGCATCTAAAAATTCAGGTTCCGGATTTCCCATCAAATCAATCTGTCCAGCTTTTGGGTTTTTCTTACCAACAACCACTTTTTTACCAACTCTTACGTCACCAACTGCCACATCATCTTTTGACAAATCTTTCAACACTTCTGTCCATTGTTTTTCTGCATCACTATCAAATGCAAATTTCTCATTACCATCATTTCGCTTCCACACCCAATCGCTAATGTTTAAATAATTACCATTGTCAGTATAATGTGAAGTAGTAGCAAAAGATACTTCTAAGTCTTGTCCGTTTTCGTCCTTAACTACCTCCATGCTGTTTTCGTAGTCATTCACATATTGGCTGCTTTCAATCGCTACTGTCTCAATGTTTTCAGAGAAATCACGCCATTTTGTGTAGTCACTCGCATAATTTTCACCCATCTCTCGCACACTATTTTCGGCTTTGATAAAGTTTCTCCACAGTTCAAAAATAGAGGTTGAAGTAGAGCTATAACCCGGTTCTTGAGTCTTTACTTTCAATAATTTTTCCAAATCAAAATCGGCTTTTTTAGTTAAAGTTTTCAATCTTGTTGTTTTAATCTTGATCTCATCAGTGATAATTTCGCTATCTTGCCATAATTTCACTCCAAAACTTTTTCGTAAATCTTCGGGGATAATGCCCCAAACCCAAGCAGTAGTGGCTAGTTTTTGTTCTTCCTCGCTAAGTTTTTCAAAATCAAGTAGTCGTGGGTTTCGCCTCACCCTGCCCATTACTTGCTCGTCCAGTTGCTTACTCCTACTTTTTCTCATTTGATACAGCATACAAGCCCTTGGTATATCCCAACCTTCGGTGATTACCATTTTGAAAATAATAATATCAATGGTGCTAGAATTTTGTTTGGCATATTCTTTCCATTTAGCTACAGGTAGTTTTTTGACTTTAAAATTATCATTGGTATCACATTCTTTTTCTTCATTCACAATCAGCATCCATTTCAAGTCCGCATGTTCGGTTTTTTCTAGTTCTTTTTTTATTTCCGCAATTTCTTCGTCAGCTTTGTCTTTGTTGCTAATTTGGATAATCAGGCAGGGGTTCACACCAAGCAAATTCCTATAATCTTTTTTAACTTCTTCAAATTTTTTGATGGCATAAATAACTGGTAAATTATCATCATCTTCACCTTCATCATTTTTATTTAGTTCAATATCTTTGATAAGTTTAGCATTTACCGCATCATCATTTTTGATTTCTACATCAGGGTTTTGCCCACGAGAAAGCTTTGGAGTAGCCGAAAAATTATAGGTTTTGGCAAAAAACTTGTCTGTCAAACTATCCAAATTATTAGTGGCAATATGGCATTCATCTTTGATGAGATAAACTTTTTTCTCTTGCCCTTTCATCAACTCTTTGGGATTGGTTATATTCAATAAAAACCCTTCCATCGCTCCTTGCATTAGTCGTCCACCTTTTTTGTAAAGATCACGAGGCAAAAGATACACATTATAATCAGTTGGCACAAACAATCGCTCTTCACCTGCAATTTGACTACTAATAAGATACGGCTTTAATTCTGGAAAATTTCCTTTGGATGAATATTCTACAAACTTCTCATAATTTTGGGTCGCAAGATCACCTTTGGAAAGGGTGGAAACAATAAAAATCACATCTTTGTCCGCCGACAAAATACGATTCATCAGATCCGCCATCATATAGGTTTTACCACTTCCAGTTGGAGATTTGAAAGTTATCTCATTCTGTTTGGCAGTGAGTTCAACAAGGTTGGAAACTTTATTTTGTTGTAGGTCTATAGCTTCTTGTCGCATAATTATTTTTGATTAGTATTATTTTCAAGGTTTTTTGGTTTGCTTTGGCTTTTTGTAAGTTGTTTGATTTGTTTTTCAAAATCAGAGTTTATTTTTTGGGTTTTATTAAAAACATCGTATTCGTTATGGGCTTTTCGGACAGCCTCTATATGCGAAATACCGCCCTTATTATTTAGAATTTTATATTCATTAAAACTCAAAAACTTGTCCACAGACTCGGCAAATTGTGCCATATCAAAACTATTTTGCCTTTCAATAATCCCTTCAATATAATCAAAAAAGCTAGAAACCGATCTCTCTAATTTTTTAATATCTTTTTCATCTAAATAATTTTTGGCAATTTCTGTATCCGATTTAAGCACCCTACCATCTGGGCTGTTTTTATAAGTTGTAAGTCCCATTTTTGGTTTTGTGTGATCAGCTTTTTGATAAATAATTTCAGCTGCTGTCTGACCAGTTATTGCAAAATGAAATTTGTTTTGAATAGTGGCAAAAAAATCTTGTGCTTCTTGGCTTTGGGGGTTGTAATCAATACTACATTCTCTAAAAATATCTGTAATTTGTAGCCAAATCCGCCTTTCACTAGCTCGTATTGAACGAACTCTTTCCAATAATTCATAAAAATAATCTTGATTAAAAACATTTTTGGCTTGTTTTAGTCTCTCATCGTTCATCACAAAACCTTTAATAATAAGCTCTTTAAGTTGCGTGGTTGCCCAAATTCTAAATTGTGTGGCTTGGGTAGAATTAACACGATAACCAACAGAAATAATGGCATCAAGGTTATAAAATTTGGTTTGATAGTTTTTACCATCTTCGGCAGTATGTGTAAAAATTGCACTAACTTGTTTTTCCTCTAATTCAAGGCTTTCAAAGATATTTGATAAATGTTTAGTAATTACCGATCTATCCACACCAAATAATTCAGCCATTTTTTTTTGAGTCAGCCAAATTGTTTCATTTTGAACAAAAACCTGTATTTTGATTTGATTATTATCAGAAGTGTAAAAGATAAAGTTTTGACTAGTGATTTGATTTTCTGGCATATTATGATAGTAAAAAATGAAAAAGATTTATTCAAGTTTTTTAGGTTTGGCTTGGCTTTTTGTCAGTTTTTTTATGGATTTTTTGACTTCTTTGATATGTTTTTGTGGCTCTAGATTTTCTGGCAAAGTCCCACCAATGTCTTTAATTGTTTGTCTGATTTTACCACCAACCATAAAATGTATTCCTTCCGATTGTGATTGAGAATTGACTGCTTCATTTTTCAACTTTTCATCAGTTTGTGTGATTCTAAAAAGATTGGCAGCTAGTTCGGTAGCCCCAGCTCTATCCAGCAAATTGTCTTTGCCAAGTCCCTTTTTCTTAACTATTTCTTTGTTTCTCATGCCATACAACCCCAAATATCCAGCATCGTTAAAATTAGCAAAATCACTAACTCCAGAATTTTTAGCAGTTTCAAAAAGTTTTTTGTTGTGATTGGTTACTTCTTCCCTTATTTTCAGTCTTTTTTGATCTTCAGTTAATTCTTCAAATTTTTCTTGTTTGCGAGTTTGAATGGCAAAATAGGTTCTGGCTTGTACACACTCATTTGTATTTCCAAGCATGGCAATTTTATAACAAGCAAATCTGGAAAGTTGATAATCTGTTGTCTCTCTGGTAGCCCCAGAACCAAGCAAAACCTTTTTCGGTGAGTACCGAATATGGTCATCCTTGCCTTCAAAATCAGTTTCTTTGGTTTTTTGGATAATTCTGTGAAAATCTTCCCATCTCTTATACCCAAGCAGAGGCATTAGCTCACGAGCCAGCCAAAACTCAACACCTTGCTGACTATGTTTAATTTGTTCAAAAGTTTTTTGTTGATTGCTAATTTGATTATCAGACATAAGGTATTTTTACTAAGTTTTAATTTTTTACCAAAGAAAACACCCCGTCAAGAGCGGAATTTTATTTCTCTAATTTCCTTTGTGTGCCTTCAAAATTCTCACATACCCACTGGATTTTTTGCATCACCTCCAGTTTTGGTTGTCCATAAAGTGTTTCATCAATCATTTCAAAAGGAGTTTTACCCTCCACCGCTTCAAAGTTAGCAACTGTCGAAATATCATACACACCCAGATTATCTCCTAAAGGCTGATTTTTCTCGTTCCATTTAAAGTCTTTAGTGCCGTCATAACACTGCCCTGTCATCACTCTCTTGAGTCTTTTACTAGTTACATCGTTTACAATACCATTTGGCGTGGTGTCGGTGATTTCGTTTGCGGTTGCCAAAATAAACTGCCGTTTCCCACCATCTTGTTTATTAAGCTCCAAGACTGCCTGCCCAGTCGTCCCACTTCCAGCAAAAAAGTCAAGGATAATACTATATTCGTCTGTGCCTAATTCAAGTATTCTTTTAATTAAAAATGGTGATTTTGGATAATCAAATACACTATCTCCTAAAATTTCTTTAACAGCTTCTGTTCCTCGCTCATTTACAAACTCTTTTTCATCCCAAATACTACGTTGCATTTTAGTAGTTTTGCGATATTTTTGGACAATCATATAACCACCATTTTGATTTACCTTCCCAAATATTTCCTTATTAAGATTTTGTCTAGACTTCTCTTCTTTGCCCCAACGCCATACAGTTTGAATTCCTTGTGATTTTGCTGGTAAGACTTCTACAAAACCATCTTTTTTTTCAAGTGATATTTCTAACAAACCGTTTTCATCTATATTGTTTGGGTTCACATAAAATGGATAAAATAAATTAGGACGGTTTTTGTTATTAAACTTTATGTTACGATTTCTTAACTCCATTAAATTAAAACCTCCTTGGTCATCTTCATATTGAAACTTTTTATCCTCTTCTTCAATTAAATTTATCTCGTAACTATCTATATCTTTAGAGAAAATTAAAAGATACTCATGTTGTCTCGCTATTCCACCGTAGTCACGACCTCCACGATTATTTACAACAATAGAAGTACCTACAAAATTACCCTCCCCGAAAACCTCATCAAAAAGGCCTTTGACATAGGCTTGGTTTTTGTCATCTATACTACAAAAAATCACTCCGTTATCACTCAAAAGCTGGCGGGCAAGTACTAGCCTTGGATACAGCATTGAGAGTAGGTTATCCCGTGTGATCGCATTGTCATAATTGGTCTTGGCAAATTCACCCATAGAGTCTTTTCCATAAGGTGGATCAATATAAATCACATCAATTTTGGAACGGTATTCTATCAATAAGTTAAGCAAAGCATCGTAGTTGTCACCAATTATCAGCTTGTGAGTTAGAGAATTTGGGTCTTGTGTGAAACTCAACTTTTCGTTTTTCTTAAAATATTTAATCGTGTCACCCATTTTTTCCAGCCGTTTGTCAAAATGAAATCCAGTTCGTTTGTAAGTAGTGCCAAGTTCGGCGATCATTATGGCTTCGTTGACAGTTTCGGCATTATTTATAAGCTTTTTGAGTAAATCAGCATTTGTAGTTTCTATGATTTTATCGTCTAGTCTTTTGTCTAGCTCGGCTATAAGATCGGTTTGGACTTTTTGAAGTTGGGTTGGGTTGGGCATAAATTCAATTTTGTTATGTTTTGAGATATTACCAATTCAGCCAATCTGTCAAGGTTAATTTTGGTTTGATCAGAAGAGTTACTTGACAAATTTTTGGAAGTTGGTTTTTTTTAAAGTCAATTATTTTAGCTGGATGGTTTGGATTTTCTGGGCATCTAATCTTTGGACTAGAAATCTCAAAAACAGTTAAAATTTACAAATAATAATACAAACATAAAAATAAAAAAGACAGTCAATTCTACCAACTTAAATTTTGGTTTTAGAGCTGGCACTTCCCGTTTCAAAATTTTTGGTGAAATGGTGGTTTTTAATTTATTTTTCTATGTTTAACCGTTATAAATTGAATCAAGATCGGCTTAATTTTTTGCCTTCAGTTGTTAGTTTAGTTTTTTTTGGATTTTTCTTGGCAAGTATTTTTTGGTATTTTACCCCATTCCAAGCTAGTGAAGTCAAGGTTTTGGCAGTTAATGACATTATCAAAACAGAAAAAGTCAGTGGTAAATTTTTTGGTTATTTGAACTATTTTGAAGGCTACGATAACGAGCCAAATGCTAGTATTTCCAAACCAAACCCTGAAATCACAATGAAAAGTTTTGATAGTAGGCTTGTTCTTGATCAGACTTTTTACCTTAGTCAAAATTGCCAAAATCTGTCCCTCAATGATTGTCAAATTTGGTATCTTGATCGCAACGAAACAGTTCCCAAAAAAATGCTTGATAGTCTCAGGAATTTGAACATCACCAGTTTTGAAAAATTATCGCAATCTGAAAATATCGCCAAATTTGCCGAAAAACAAGATGAAAAATGGCTCAATATTATCTTCAAAAAAGAAAGTAGAAATACTCAAAAATCTCAAAATGAAAATGGAGAAATAGCCAGTGAGTCAATTCAAGTAAATCCGAATAACTTGTTAAGTGAGAAATCTATCGGACTTTTACAAATTGAAAAAACTAACCCAAAAAACGTTAACTTTGAAATTTTAGCTAGAGATAATCCTAAATATGCAGTTTATTTTCGCTAATTTTGACTAATTTTTTGACCAAATTCTGTGTTTTTTTACCAATTCAACTTCAATTTTCTTCAAACTCAATCAAAACTAATTATAACAATATTATGGCTGAACAGCTGCGTTTTCTTTTGTGTGCCCCTGACTATTATGATGTAGATTATGTGATTAATACTTGGATGGAAGGCAATATTCACAAATCTTCCAGAGACCTCGCCGTGGAACAATGGCAAAAATTATATCATCTGATTAAAGAACATGCTATTGTGGATTTAGTTCCCCCTGTGAAGGGGTGGCCAGATATGGTTTTTACGGCTAATGCTGGTTTAGTTTTGGGAAATACGGTGGTGTTGAGTCGCTTTTTGCACAAAGAAAGACAAGGAGAAGAGTCCTATTTCAAAGAATGGTTTGAGACTAATGGTTTCACTGTTTATGAATTATCAAAAGATTTGCCTTTTGAGGGAGCAGGGGATGCTTTATTGGACAGGGAAGGCCACTATTTATGGGCAGGTTATGGTTTCCGTTCCAAGTTAGATTCTCACCCGTTTATTGCCCGCTGGCTAGATATTGAGGTGTTATCTTTACGACTAATAGATGAACGTTTTTACCATTTAGATACTTGTTTTTGCCCTTTAACTGGTGGCTATTTGTTGTATTATCCAGCAGCTTTTGACTCTAATTCTAATAACTTGATTGAGGCGCGGGTGCCGGCAGAAAAACGAATTGTTGTGAGTGAGTTGGATGCCATGACTTTCTCTTGTAACGCCGTAAATATTGGTCACAAGATTATTATGAATAAAGCAAGCGACCAACTAAAAGTTGACTTACAAGGTGCGGGTTTCCAAGTTTTTGAAACGGCTATGACAGAGTTTTTGAAAGCGGGAGGAGCGACTAAATGTTTGACTTTGAGAATGAATGAGAATAGATTGTAATTTTTTGGCAGGTTTTTTTATTACCAAAACCAATTCAAAATCACTAGATTTTCTACACTTTCCCAAAGAATATTTTATTTGACAAGGCAAAAATTGTGTGCTATCTTACAAGAACTTTCACACTTTTATGGGAAGTATTTTTATTATTATATTTATTATTTTATTTTTATGTCAAAGTATATTGAGGGGGGGGTAAACCATAGCAATTATAAAAGTCAAAACCAAGTTTCAGATATAGAGCAACAACTTAATTTAGCTGAAAAAACTGCTTTAGCAAAATTAGATAAGACAGGATTATTGGATTTTATGGTAAAAGAAATATTACATGATCGAAAAGATACTACTTTTGAACGAGCAGATTGTGAATTTAAAATTAAAATTTTTGGAGATAGATCTGGTTCTTTCTTGTCTATAGAAATAATCTTTCCACACTCTGATGGAACTTATGGTGGTCAATTGTTTGGCGTTGGTAATTTTGATGAATTTCAATACTTAGAATTTCCACATCATTTTGGTGGCGTGTATAAAACACTATTAAGCGATGAACAAAAAACTATATTTAGAGAGTATGCTGAAAAGTACATGCAAATTACATATTAAACTTACCCCAACCCCAACACCCAATCAACCAAACTTCTCACACTTTGCCCAGTTGCTCCTTGAGTTTCTAGGGCATTTTGTGTGTTATTAAAAGCGGTGCCAGCGATGTCCAAATGTGCCCAATTATAGGCTTTTGGATTTTTGATTTGGTATTTTTCTAGAATTTGTGGCCGCCAGTTATTTTGGTCAATAAAATGGGAAAGGAAGAGGCCTGCGGTGATATGTCCAGCCTGCCTTTGTAATTTGCCCGTGTTAATTAGGTCGCCCAAACTGCCCTGCACACTTTCTCGCAGAATTTCTGGGAAATGATTGGTAACGGTTCGCTCGTTATTATCAATAAAACTGGTCATCAAATTTTGGTTCAAGCTTTCATCATTACCCATCAGACCCGTGAAATAATTGGAATTGGCAACTACACAAGCCCCAGTCAAAGTCGCAGCATCCACCATATAATCTGGCTCCAAAAGCGTTCCGTAGCTCAAAACATCAGCCAAAGTCAAGCGACCTTCCGCGTCCGTGTTCCAAACCTCCATAGTCTGACCTGAAAAACTTTCCAAAATATCGTCCGAGCGGTATGAATTGGAATTAACTGAATTTTCACAAAAAGCCGTCAGCCAGTGAATTTCCAGAGTTTGCCCGCTTTCTAATATATTTCCAAGATTTCCACCTTTATTTTGATGACTAAAATCTTGATAATTGTGGTTAGGGATTTCGTATAAATCTAAATTTGAAACTTTACCTTGAGAATCAGATTTTTGAAAACTTCTTGAAAAGACTCCTCCCAATTTTTTGGCAATTTTAGTACTTATAACATTTCCACTGACAACATCATAATCCACAGTTTTAAAATTCAAATGTTCTTTTGCCCAGCCAATCATTGCTATTATAGCTTCTGTTCCAAAACCTTTGTTTTGAGCTGTAATTTTGATCCAAATTGTTGGTATAATATTTTTTCGGTCTAAAAACTTGAAGCCTACAACTCCCAAAAATTCTTTGTTTTTGTCCAAAATAACCATTCTTATTGTTTTCTTATTTTTCATTTTTTCCAATATTTCATTTATAAAATTTTCAGTATCCACAAAATTTCCGGTTGGCTGTCTTGACATGTTTTTTGCCACTTCTTTGTTATACTCCCTAAAAAAATCCTCAGCATAGTCCATGCTAACTGGTTTTAAAACCAGTCTTTCGGTTTCAATTTGGAGCGTAGAAATATCCCAATCTTTTTTGATAGTAGCTTGCCCAATCTTTTGATATAAACCTAATTCTTCCAACTTCTCCAAGCCTCGTCTAAAAAGCTCTAAGTGATAAGTTGTACTAAAATCTTGAGTGGTTTGATTTTGGAGGGTAGTTATAATTTCTTTCCCATCTTTCCAAATACATTCTGCCTGTTCAGCTGTTTTACCATCGGTCAGATTTGTCCCAATATTTTGATTTGACTTTAAAATAGCCAAAAAGCCTGTAGAAAGTCTTCTAAAATTTTGATTTTCCTCTACAAAATAGCAATCAATTTGTCCAAGATTAGCGATGATTTCAAAATCTACAAAACCACTTTCCTCAACCAATTCTCTTTTTGCTGTTTCAAGATAACTTTCTCCGTTCTCAATTCCGCCACCTAAAGTACTCCACCAATTAGTTTGCAGATTTTGCACAAAACTTTGTAAAATTCCATATTTATTAGTTTTTGGGTCAAACAAAATTATTCTAACATTTTCTCTAAAATTATCAATTTTTTCCGTTTTCTGACCAAGTATAGTTAATTCTTTTTCTGATTCAATTATTTTATCTTGCCAAGTTCGCTTTATTTGATTTGTAAATTCATTTCTGTTACTCATTTCTGCCAAAGTTTTCATGACGCCGAGCATAAGCCCAGAGCCTCCCATATCACATTTCATCTCTTTCATATGTCCGTCGGTTTTGATGTCCAAGCCTCCTGTATCATATGTCAAACCCTTACCAATCAAGACAATCCGAGTTGTAAATTGCTTGTTAAAAATTTGAGCGTCGCTAGTTTGATCAAGGCCAATTTGAATTGCCTTACTGACTCCTCGTTGAAAAATCTCCCAAAGTGGTTTCAATTGTGGGCTATTGTCTTTATCTTCTTGCCAAATTTGACGTATTTCCTCGCTTGTTTTCCAGACTTTTGTTAATTTTTTTTCATTTTCAACTTCGGATAATTGCGTTTTCTTTTCACTTTGAGAATTTAGAACGACCAAAAAACCACTTTCACTACAAAATTTATGACTAGTGTTGATTTTAGCGTAATTATAACTCAAAATTTCTTTGCCAAGACCTGCTTTAATTTCAAAATCAGTGTAGCCTAGTTCTTCGTGGATTTCTCTGGTCAAAGCTGTTTCTAAATCTTCACCATCAGTGCCACCACCTGGAAGGAAAAACGGCAAACCATCCATCTGTACCAAACAATATTTTTGGGAAGCTTCATCAAAAAGAACACCACGAACATTTTCTCGTGCAGTTTTGGACTCGCTATTTTCAGCACTCCCAAAAGTCATTATTTTATCAGTATTTCTTGAATTATCTTCTGGTAAATTGTGTAAAACTTTGCTGACTAATTCTGGAAATTCAAATTGATTTTCTCCACCAAAATGTCCATATTTATTAGCTTCTACCACGAGTTCCGCCTTGGGTAATTTTTGGCAGTAATTTTTGGCAGCTTGAAAGTTAATTGTGGCGTCAACTCTGGTGTGATGAATGAAAATTTGGCTGATATTGTTGTTGATTTTTTGCCAATCAAGACTAATCGGGTCAAAAGTCGCAAAATGCTTTTCCAAATCCTCTCTACCAGCGGTGTGTCCAAAACCGAAAACTCCAGCTACCGAATGCCAGTTGCCAATCCTAATATCATTATCCGTCAAAAAACGAGCCAGAGCCAAAGAACCTAGGGAATGAGTGATAAAAATGGTCTTGTCGTCAAGCTGACTTTTTACTTGATTGAGAGTTTCTAGCCAATTTTGACTGTCCATTTTGGTGCTATTTGGCACATTTAGATATTCTACTTTTCGCCCAGATTTAGCCAATTTTTCGCCGACTGACTGATAAAAATTTTCATCCGATTCCCCACCTCGTCCGTGCAAAATAAAGACTTTTTGGTTAGAATTAAGCGTTTCTGGATTGCTTTTGATTAAACTTTGCGGATTTGCCAATTTTGGATTGCCCTGAAGTTTTTCTTTGGTCAAAATCATTTCAATTGCTGGCACCAACTCACCATTTTGAGATTTCATTGGTTCGAGTTTGGATTCCGTTTTGACAAAGCCAAATTTCTCATAAAACTTGATAGCATTTTCGTTAAACTCTACAACTTCTACTTTGATATCTTGATTTGTAGTTTTTAGATTTGTAAGTGTGTGAGGCAAAAGGTCTGAACCTAAACCTTGATTTTGCCATTCTTTCTTGAGACAAAGTTTATCCAACTCTACCCAATTTTCCATTTGGATTGTTTCGCTAAAACCTAAAATTTCACTTTCTTTTTCCAAAAGCCAAAAAGTGGAATTAGATTTTTCAAACTCTTTTTGCAAATTTTCAAAGGGTTTTTGGACATCAAAATTAGTAGCATTTTCTCGCGTCAAACCAAGTTTTTCATTTGTTTGCATTTCAATTCGGCAATTTTTAAGAATTTCAAACATTTCTATCAAATCTTTTTGTGTGGCTTTACGAATTGTGATATTTTTTTGATTTTGATTTGTTTGCGAATTTTTATTTTCGCTCAAAGTTAATTTGACATGAACCAAGTTTGGCTTATTTTCTGACGCCCTTCCAACGGCACAAACTCCGCCAAAACCATTTGCCAAAAGCCAATCATAATCACGCACTTTAATCTCTACATTTTCATAATTTCCAAGTTCTTTTTTGACAATTTCCACCGCAGTTTTCGGGTTAAAATTCTCGGGGGTTTCCTCTACCACTGACCTTGTCAAACTAATTCCAGTATTCAAACTCTCCAACTTCAAATAATCTCCTTGACTAAACTGGTTTGCCAAATCCTCACTCAAAGTAATTTTTAAAGTTTTTTTGGTTTCACCAGAATTGATTTGCAAATTAGTCTTGTACTTGTCAAATTTCCACAGACTTTGTCGTATTCCCAACTGTAAATCTAGCAAATTCTTGGACATTCTGTTTTCACTGTCAATATTTTCACTGGGTTTTTCACTCTGTTTAACTTTGGAAATTTCCACAATTTTAACTTCGTCAATTTTCATTTTTTGGACAATTTTGCCAATTTTTGCTCCCAAATTAAAAAAATCTACCTTATAAAATGGATCGTAAGTTTTGACTTTGGCAAGGCTCATACCAAGAAAAAGCGTGCCAAGAAAATTTTCAAGTCCAGAGTCGCTATTTGTCAAGAAGCAAGTTTGCCCGTATTTTGCCTCAAAACCAAAACTTTCTAAAATGTGTTTATTTGATAAATTCGCCAAATCTTGTTCACCGATTAAAATAACAGAAACTGTGTTGCTGGTTTGCTTTGTGATTGACATAAAAAAATTTGAAAAATGAGAAAATAAATGATGTTTTATTCTTTATAGTTATTTTTAACTGACTGATTGGATTAAATAACAACTTATACAAAATTATAAAAACAAGAGCAAAAACAAGAAAAAGCTAAAATTTAGAAGGTGAAATCTAAATCTAGGTAAAAAATTAAATTAGAAAATAAACCATGTCTTTCAAACTTTTTCAGACTATTTTAAGATTTGTTCAAATTATCAACCAAACTGACAGGAATACTCCTTAAAATACGGAAAATATCAAAAATCTCTGGTTTGGTACAATCATAACCTAGTGAAAAAGAGTAATTCTCTCCATCCAAAACTCCAAAAAACCAGTTACGACCTTCCACATAACACCCATAAATAGGGAATTTATTGAGACTAATTTCTCTCATTGCCAGCATTTTGGCTAATAATTGCCCTCGCAAATCTGGCACAAAGTTTGGCTCTTTTTTGAGTAAATGAAGCGTAAAAAACGGACTTTTTGGTTCATCTTTACCACTTGCCAAAACCAGATCTACAAAACCGTTTAGTTTTTGACCGTTAATCTCACCTTTGAGAAAGCGGTTATTAAAAAATTTGGCTTTTTCACTGGGAAAGTTGATTTGGTTGATTAGCGGACTGATAAAAAAGAAAATTAAGTCTTGGTCGTTCCAGTTGGTGATATTTTCTATAGATTTCTGTTTCAAGCCCTCCAAAAAAGCACGGTCAGCACTGGTAATTTTAGTTACGTTTTCTAACCATTTGGTCAGTAGCTTACTGGGTGGAATTTCTTGTAAATTAAAATTTTCTTCAATTTCTTGGCGTGTCCAATGTTTGAATGATTTAGACGACATATTTATAATGAATAAGACAGATTTTTAGGCTAAATTATAGTTGATTTTTTAGGGTTTTTGTGGATATATTTTATTTGGTCGGAATGCAGGGAATTGAACCCTGTGCCACACGCACCCCATGCGTGTATTCTACCGATGAACTACATTCCGTTGAGGTTTTTGCCAATTTTTAGTTTATAGATTTGCCAAATTTATTGAAACAAAAAGTAGAAACTTGAAGTTATGATTTAAGCAACTAAAAGAGACTGGTCAAAACCGCCATTTGAGACACTGGTTGAAAAACAAAAATCTAAGTCAATAAATAAAAACATTTTCAAAAAGACCTGCTTCAGGTTTTACACAAATCAATTTTTTGTCAAGACTGGATTAGAATTTTGAGATGATAATTGGCAAATTATAGAGTCAAACAGATGAAATCAAGTCAAAACTGGAATTAAATTAAAAACAAAATACAAAGTCAAATTAGAAACAAAAACCTTGAAATCACAATCCAAACCACCATTTGGAAATAACAATTCACAGCTTAATTTTTTTCCTTGCCAGGATGGAAATGTTGTGTTATACTTAAATCATAACATCAAAAAAATCATGTTTTTACTTTAAAACCAGCTTTGATTTTGCTGATTATCTTTTTTTTAATAATTTTTTTTATATGCTAGAGAAACCAGTACCAAAAATTCGACAAAATCCAGAGGGGGGGGTGATAGAAACTTTAGCTCAAAAATTTAGAAGAAAAATATTATTACACTCACTTTTAGCAATTCTTGCAGTTGGGTCTAATCCAGTTATAAGTTTGGGACAAGAAAGTGTTCCTGAATTAAATAATCTTGATACAAACAGGACTACGCTAATAACAGATAATTCTCATCAAGAAAAAGGAAAACCTCAATCAGAAACAGACAAACCAATGGAAAAAGCTTTGGAATTAAAAAATAGCTTGGTTCAGTTATTTACTTCAATGAACTTACAACCTAGATATTATGGTGATAGTGTTTTGTTTGAAAAAATAAACAAAAAAGGAGAGGAAGTAATAGCAGCTAACTTTCAAATTTTTCCTAATTCTGCTGAGATTACCGTATCAAATGAATACTCTCATTTAATGCCTAAAATACAAGAGTTAATAAATCAAAAAGGTATTTACTCGTCCAGTGCTTTTATAAAAGATAGTTTGCCTGGTGGCGATTTTGGAGAAGCGATGACTATTCAAATAAACACTAATACGCCGGAAGAATTTCTTGACATTAAAGCTGAACCTGTCGGCGATACTGTTGCGGTATCTCAAAATGAATATATTGTTACCAAATCAGATGATCCTAATCTTAAAGATATCAAATATCTAGCTACTTGGGGAGCGGGACCTTGTAAAATTATAATAATCACTCAAAAGAATGCTGACGGAAGTGTGGTAGTAGCAATGGCGCACGATCAGAATGAGTATATAACAAAACAAGTATTACAAATGATTACAAATGGAGGTTTTGATAGTGGTAAAATAAACATATATATTTCAAATCAAGATGGAATGGATTCAACTGAGGAAACTCTATTAAAACAGCAATTTCCTAATTTACAAGTAAGTAAAAGCAGTTCAGCTCAAGTTAATATTAAAACTGGAGTGGTGGAATTTAATTTTGATCCTGTGGGTAATGGTTTTGGCGCTGTAAACAAAAATATTCAAGAAAGAATGGGAAAGTCGGCTATAGAAAGTGGAGTTATGATAAAACGACAAACTGGTTCAAATAGTTAAATATTGTAAGTTTACATTTAATTAAAGCTGAATTCGCTCATAAAGTCTTATTGAAGATCTATTTTAATTTATTTTTTTTGACAATAGGGTTTTGAATTATTTTGAAATTATCCTCAAATCTGATGTTTTTAGGCGAAAATTTCTACAAGATGGATGTACGATTTTGGTTGGACTTTGGCTAGAACTGGAATTTTTTTTGACAATTTGGAAAAACTGTTCTGTAATTTTTTGGTAATTATTTTGGTATTTTTAAACCTTTTTCAAACGGTTTTCTTGGTTTTTTATAGACAAAAGCTAAAAGTAAATCGCTCGTTTAAATTTTTTAAATAACTTTGCTCCAAAAATAAGCCAAAAATCAGCACTTTTCTAGTTTTTATTTCAATTTTATTCACAAGTTTCTTTATTTCAAATTAGAATTTTTTTATGAAATGGCAAATCACTAAACTCGCAAAACTAACCAATTTTCAAGGACTTGGCAATTTTGGCACTCGGCAAATAGATCTGCAAACCCCAGTAATCATCAACGAAAAAGATGAAATATTGGCAATTCCTGGACTTATTGGCGGTCAAAGCACTTGTTCAGAAAATAACAGTCTCAACCTGATTTTGGAGGTGGCGAATTTTGACGGAGAAATGGTAGCTCGCAGTGCGGCAAAAACCAATTACAGAAGTGACGCCAGCAAAATTTGGGCAGGGCAAGTACGGTCAGCACTTCCAGATCTATTCCAAGTTCACTTGTCAGAAATTCTCAACCTTTGGGAGCTAGAAAACGAGAAAGTTAATCCTAAAACTGACCAAGATAATGAGCAAGAAAATGGAAATGGAAACGAAGGAAATTCAACAAAAGAAATCAAAAATAGCTCAA
Source organism: Limisphaerales bacterium (assembly GCA_044238065.1). Lineage (GTDB taxonomy): Bacteria > Patescibacteriota > JACMRA01 > JACMRA01 > JACMRA01 > JBIIDY01. Next base: position 23,696 of record JBIIDY010000003.1, read on the forward strand.
ACGGTGCTAAATTATGGCAAATTCAGCCTGTTCTAAAATGGGAATTAGTTGGCGAAAGTAAGAACCAAGGGCTAAAAATTGATTTTGATTATTTGACGAGTAGATTGGATGGGCGAAGCGTGGAATACTGGAAGCCGATTTTGATTGAAAAAATGAATCTTGTGGGCAGGTTTGAAATGGAAACTGGACTGTGGTTTGGCAATGTTTTTTATGGAAATATCACCACTTTAGAGCAACTTTTGATTGAACTGGTCAGGCTGATCGGGTTTGCAAATCTTGCCTCTCAGAGCTTAACTTTTCAAAATAATTCCCAAAATCAAGATTACAGAGAATTTATTCTCAAGCAAAAAATCAAAAAATTAGCAGTCAAAAATGGTTTTACGGAGGTTATTACTCGCCCTTTCATTAGTCAAAAACACGCCGAATTAACAATTGAAAATGATGAAAATACAGCCGAAAAAGTCCTTAACCCTTACAATTCTAGCTTGCCATTTCTACGCAATTCTCTACTTTCAAGCCTATTGGAAACTGTTAGCGAAAATTTGGTTCGTGGCTGGAAAAATCCTTTAATTTTTGAACAAAATCAGATTCTAAAAAACGAAAAATCCACCGAAATTTTTGGAGCAGTTGCTATCCAAAATGAGCCATATTTACTGACAACTTTGATTGACGAATTGACTGTAAAACTAGGTTTTGACCGTACTTTGACCAGCTTTGAAAAAATTCAAAATCCCAAAATTGGACAAATAACCATTTTTACTCTGTCCAAAAATTCCCCAGAAATTCAAAACGACCAGCAAAATCAAATAAAACTCGTTCAAATCAACAACATCACCAAAAAAGAATTTGGAATTCCGCTAAATAAAGTGGTTTGGTATGTGGAAATGGAGCTGGATCCCAAGTGGCAAATAAACGGTTACAATCAGTATTTTGATGAATCACTTTTTCCGTCTGTGGAGCGAGATTATTCGGTTCAAACCAGCAAAACTTGGCAACAAATAACCAAAATTATTCAAAACGTAGAGCGAGATTTTGAGCTGCAAATTTGGCCAGTGAATTATTTTCTACCACAAGATGCTGAAAAAGAACCTTCTAAAAATAGCAAAATTAGTTTTAAAGTCAAGTTGCAAAGCAAAACTCAAACCTTGTCCAAAAATCAGGTGGAAAACTGGGAGCAAATTATGCTAAAAAATTTGGAATAGTCAAACTGGAACCCGAAATCTCTGAAACTAAAAACCTTTTTGAAACGCAAATACATCAATTACCCGAAAAATTTGAGAATAAAATCCCTGGAAAATTACTTAAATTTTTAAATGTAAACCTGGAAAATTCCATAATGTAGCGGCGACCACCGCGTCGCCATTAGTTAGATTAGCTTGATGTTGGTGATATTCTATCAAAAATGACAAATTTATTAAACTTGCTACTATTTTACCTGTAATTATCAATAAATTTCGCCCTCTTAAGTGTAAGATTTGGTCGTGGAATGAGTATAAATTTTTGCCAAAGTGTTGTAATTTTTGCTAAAATTTCGTAGTATTTTGGAAGCTAAGTCAGTATTTTGGAAGCCTGTTTGGAAAAAATAAAAATAGTGAAAACTGATAAGAAATGTCAAAAAAAGCTGAAAAAATTCTAACCTAAAAACCAAAAATAGTTCAAAAAGAATCAAAAAAGTGATCTGAAATTATAATCAATTTTCGAGAGCTTGGTCGTGGATTTAGTTTTCAAAACTCTTAAAATTTGCCAAAACATCAATAGCCGCCAGCGCACCATCGGGGTTTCCACCATAAGAATCATCAATAATCAAAACTCCAGTTTGTCTATTCCAGATCGGTTCCAGTCGGTGTTTGACAGGTGAAATTTTTTGTAGTCCCATCTTAATTTTAGCCATTTCCATCCCCACAATTTGCCCAATCAAAACCCCAGCGATTAGGTTACCAACACCGTATCGGCTAAGTAAATTTATTTTTAACTCGTGAATTTTTGACTCTTGAGTAATCTGGTTTTCATTCTCATTCCAAGTTTCATTTTCAACCTCGCTTTTGATTAATGCCAAGTCTTTTTCTGTAAAATTTTTTGAATTATTGATTTCGTTTTCATAGTCTTTTTCAGTCCAATTTTCAAGTTCATTTCCAAGTCCTTGCTCATCTCTCATTTCAAATTCTGCTTCCAATTTTAGATTTTTTTGCAAATCAAGTAAAGACTCTTCCGTCAAAGCCACTTGCCAGTTTAAATTCTGTTTATCAAAGTCAATTTTGGTACATTTTATGCTGGATAAATCATGATTATTAGCTGAATAAAATAAAGTTTTTTGGTCTTTTTGACTAAATTTTTGCCACTTTCCCACAATGTTTGAATCGTCAGCATTCAGCACTAAAGTTTTGGCAAATTCAGCTATCTCAAACATACATTCTACGGCGTTGCTGAGACCTCCCATTCTTTCAGTGTGTTGTTCGTTTATTCCTGTAATTATGCCAATATCTGGCGGAAAAAGTCGACACAAATCCCGAATATCACCCCGGGCAAATTCTCCAAATTCCAAAAGTAAAATCTCAGTTTCTGGGGTTAATTTGTTTATAATTTTGCTAATTCCAAGTGGAGTATTTTCGTTGCCAACGCTTGCCAAAACTTGAAATTTTTCTTGTAAAACCTTAGAAAGCACTTCTTTCATCGTGGTTTTTCCGTAGCTGCCACAGATGGCGATAATAATTTTTTGTTGATTTTTTTTGTTCATATTGTTTTTGATTAGTTAGTGACCTTTTGATTTCTTTTTGTCAAATTTTTTGTTAAACCATGTTCGTTTTTGGATTTTGTCAATAACCACTTTTGGTAATTTGCCGATTTTGATTGACAGAAAATGATAAAATTGTTAGTGTCTCTTTGACTTTTTGACCCAAAGTTTAATCAGAAATATCCGAGCATTAGTCCAAAAATCGCTTCCAAAAATTACTTTTTAGCTATTTCAAAATTTTTTTAGTATGAAAAATAAATCTGAATTGACAACTAGACAGCGGAATTTACTTTTTGCCGTGGTCAAAGAATACTGCGAATTTGGCTTGACAGTCAGCTCCAAAGACCTGAAGGAAAAGTACGGTTTTACGATCTCTCCAGCCACGATTCGTAATGAGTTTGCTAGTCTTCGCGAACTTGGTTTTTTATATCAACCTTTTACTAACGCCAGCAGCCAACCCACAGAAAAAGCCTTTAAAATGTTTATTAATCAGATTTTGGTTGGGGTTTCTAGCACGGTCAAACAGCATTTACAGCTCAAGCACGAACTGGTTGAAATGCAAAAAAAACAGGAGACTTTGGACAAAGAGATTTCACGGCTTTTGGCTTTACAAACTGGTGGGGTTGGCTTTGCGGTCAGTCAAAGTGGGGAAAATATCTCGGGTTTGAAAAATCTGCTAAACGGGGAAAGTTTGCCAGAAATGTTGGATTTTTTGGAAAGAATTGATCAGCATAAAGGAGTTCTTTTGGATTTGGATAAAAAGGCAGAAAATCAGGAATTGATGACAATTTTTGGCTCCGAAAATGCGGTTTTGCCACTAGGTAAAGGCTACGCGTTGGTCGCCAGTAAAGCTATTATTAACAACGAAAAAACAGTTTTTGGGATTTTGGCTCAGCCCCAGATTTTGGGACGCAAAAAAACTCTCCAAATTCTCAACTCCATTTCACAAATTCTCAACGAGAAAGGCGAGGAATAGAAAAAAATAGGAAAAGTTGAAGAAAATAAGACTAGAAAAACCCCGAACCATCAAAACTTGAGAAAAAATTGTAAATATGCTACAATTAGAGGACATACACTCACAAAATCAATTCGCAAAATTTGGAATTTTCACGAGCTTTTGGCAATGCTAGTAATGCCTGCGGGAATGAAATGAATGAGCTGGTAGTGAATGTGGAAGGAACGACCAGACCAAGTGGCAGTAGCAAATTGACTAGGCGAACACAGTGAACAGAAGCGTAGCGAACAGACCTAATGGATTGGCGGTTTGGTAAAATTAAGGGCTGGAATTTAGATTATTGCGACGATTTAAGGGTAGTTGGAGTCCTTACTTGTGCTAAAAGTAGCTTAATTTGACTTTATTTTTTTCAATTCTTTATTCCTATTTCTTGTCGGTAGCAACACAAATTTTGGGTTTCAGGTTTCAGTTGTTCTGGGTAAAAACAATTAAAATTAGTTTCTATATGAACTTATTTAACTTTAATTAAAAAACCAAAAAAAATTGTGAAAAACTATTGTGAAAAACTGGTTTGTAAAACTGGCAGAAAATTTAGAAATTGCGAAGTGGAAATCTCTAGCTTATTTTTCTCTAATTTATTTTACCTTGATAAAAACTACAAAGTGCTTGAAAAATTGAAATTTTACTTTTTCTTTGGAACTTTATATAATTTGGTTCAAGTACGGCTATCCACGATCAACTAGACATTAACCTACTTATTTCATTCTAAATCTGGCTAAAATCTTCAATTAACCATCTAATTCAAGCAGGGATTGATTATAATTTTGAAAAATCTATTCTTGGTTAAAATTCGTGAAAATAAGTCTAGTTAAAAAATAAAATTTTGACAAAAAAATAAAAAAAGACTTGTTTTATTGTGTATGAAAAATTTGACTAAACTTTGGACGCAGGCTTTGCTAATTTTTTTATCTTTGATCGCCAAAGGGCTTTTTGCTTTTACCAAAATAACGAGAACTGGCTCTGGAACTAGCTTGCCTGGTCTTTTGGTAGAGAATTTTTGCCCGTTTATTTTGACCAGTTTGACTGTTGACATGGATAAAATTATCCTAATCACCGGCACCAACGGTAAAACCACAACTCGGGCACTTTTAGTTCATCTTTATGAAAATAACGGTTATCAAGTTTGCACAAATAGAGGTGGTGCCAATATTATGCGTGGAATCGCCAGCAGTCTCCTGCTCAACCGTGACTGGACGGGTAAACCCAAGTCTAAAATTGCTATTTTGGAAGTAGAAGAGGCAACTTTACCAAATTTAACCAAGCTTGTTTTGCCGAATACTTTGATTTTGACTAACATTTTTCGAGATCAGCTTGATGTCTACGGCGAAATCGATCAAACCTTGAGATATTTTAGCACCAGCATCTCCCAGATAACCAGAAATTCTCAAAAAAGACAAAGTTTCAGGACTAATTTTGAAGGCGAAAATTTAGAGGATAACTTGAAAGATGTTGATGAATTAGCAAGAAATGAACGAATTGGAAATAACACTGAAAATAATTTTGATAATGACTTTGATGAAGTTTTGGACAGTAAAAAAGATAAAGTAAAGCTATCTGGTTTGGCAAAAACGGCAAAGAGTTTTGAGTTTTGGAAGCTAAAAATTAGCAAGGTTTTTGGAACTGGTTTGAAAAAAACAGGGAATGGTACAAAATCAAAATTGGAAGGTTTGTTTGGCAGGCAATTTCCCAAAAAAAATATCTACGAATCCGGTTTTGACAACAGTGCAAATTTAGAAAATGAGTCAGCTTTTGACAATGAAAAGAAACCAGAAAAAGACCTACAAGTTTCAAAAGAACGAACTCAAAAACAACAAAACCAAATTTATTTGACAACCAAATCACCAACTCAGCTAATTAGCAAGTTAGGAGATAATCTGGAACTCAAACAAGAGTTAGCCAATGAAGGTGAAATTCAACATAACAGTGAGTCAAACTCATTCCAAAAAAATTCGCACCAAAATGCAAATGCGATTAGAAGTTCCAAATTAAGCAACCCAGAAGATTTGGTAAAAATTGATAAAATTACCCAGATTTCTCTAAAAAATCAACCAAAATCAGTCAAAAATTCCGACCCAGTTTCTTTTTCACAATTACCGCAAATTATTGTCAACACTGACGATTCTAAATTATTAACTTGTCTGGAAAGCTGTACCTTGCCCATTATTGGATTTGGATTGCAAACTGACAATGTCAATAAACCCAAATTTGAGGAAAATAACCAAACTTTTGAACCAAACTTTAGCCAAACATACCTAGCCAAAAATCTAGTTGTACGCGATAATTTTAGCCGTTTTACCATTAAAATTAACAACGAAGAACTTGCTCTTCAAACTCAATTACCAGGTTTTTTCAATCTTTATAACGTAATGGCAGTTTTGGCAAGTTTGAACGGTGGGCGTGATAATGAATTTAGCAATTCTATGATCAAAGTAATTGAAGATTTTGCACCTGTGTTTGGACGTGGTGAAAAAATTCAACTAAAAAATAATAAAGTCAAGCTTTTTTTGGTCAAAAATCCAGTCGGCTTTGAGCAAGTTTTGGATTTAGTCCACACAAAAACTCTGGATAGGAAAACTGAATTACTAGAAAAATTTCCAGCAAATAAATCAAATCGGTTAAATCTTGCCTTTTTGATAAACGATAAAATCGCTGATGGTCGCGATCTTTCTTGGCTTTGGGATGTTGATTTTGAAAATTTTCTACTAAATACCCATGTTGATAGAATCATCACTGGTGGCTTGCGAGGCCCTGACATACTTCTTCGGCTGGAAATGGCTGACTGGAAAGCTGATATAAATGACAACAAAAATATGAATGAAATTGTGGAGGAAATCATTGACTCTCCTGATGATTGGGTTGTTTGTGCAACTTATACGGCGATGTTGGATTTTAGAGCCAAAATTGGTAAATACACCAAGCTTAAAAAAATTGATTCTATGGGTTATTAAAAACCCCGAACCATCGAAACTTGAGAAAAGATTGTAAATATGCTACAATTAAATAACATACACTCACAAAAGCTTTTGGCAATACTAGTAACCCCGAACCATCGAAACTTGGTAAAAAGATTGTAAATATGCTATAATTAAGGGTAATATGCCCGCAAAATAAGTGTGAAAATTTGGCAAAATTTGGAATTTTCGCTAGTTTTTTGGCAGTTTGGTTTAGGGCTAGAATTTAGATTATTACGACAATTTAAGGGTTGTTGGAGTTCTTGCTCGTAAATAAAAGCAGATTAATTTAACTTTATTTTTTAACTCTTTATTCCTATTTCTTGGCTTAATATCAACACAAAGTTGAGTTTCAGTGGTTCGGGGTAGTAATGCCTGCGGGAATGAAATGAATGAGCTGGTAGCGAATGTGGAAGGAACGACCAGACCAACTGACAGGAGTAAAGCGACTAGGCGAACACAGTGAACAGAAGCGTAGCGAACAGACCAAAGGGATTGGCGGTTTGGTTTAGTAAAATTAAGTGTTATGAACACTTTTTACCCCAAACCATCGAAACTTGACAAAATGTTATAAATACTTAATAATCAAAGCATATGTCTAACAAATTAAGTCCAAACAAAGGCGGTAGGCCTCCAAAACTAACCGATGAA
>JBIIDY010000052.1:0-9589 GCA_044238065.1 Limisphaerales bacterium
GAACATAAATGGCACGAATTGAAGCAAAGGCTGAGAAGTTTTTACGATTATTCTGTTGATTTTATAGAGAATTTATGTATCCAAATTAACTGTATGAGTGTAAAGGTTTAATAGGGATTGGCTATATAATTATAACTCCCTCCTCACAAGAAAATATACAACTACCAAATAGTTTGAAAGAAAATATACAAGAATTGCTTACTAAAATAACAGAAAGATATTCACCTCCACAAGATACAGACAAGAGTCCTATAATTTTGCCTAATAGCGGTATTATAGATACAATATCCAACAAGAAAACAGATTTAAATAAGCCTTCTATTCCAATCTTAGGTGAAAAATTAGGTATTATTGGTATTATTGAAGAATTGAAAGAAATTCTAGCTATACAGGATAAAAATACTCAAAAAGCCAAGTTGGAAAGTGTAACCAGTCTATTAAAATCCTATACAGATGGGATAAAAAACAAAATACGGAGTTTTGTTAATGTTGATAATAATAATATGAAAGCCCAAGTTTTAGCTGAATTTAGTGCTGATATTGCATTTTTTCAAAACATATTATTACAATTAGAAACCTTAAAACAAGGTTTAGAAAAAGAGCTAAAGAATCAAACTTTAGAGCAATTTTTGACTGATTATAATCAAAGTGAAAATCCAATTTATGCTTATTTAATAAATAAAATTCAAGATTTATTAAAAAAAGATTTACCACCAAATCCATATCCTGAAATGCAAACTGATTGGGGTTTGGTTAAAATTTTGCAGGAGGCAAAACAAGAAAAGGGTAGAGATGTCAAAAAAGAAGTAGAGCAGTTTTGTTTAGATTTACTGGAGAAAATAAAAGATTTAGAACCAGTTAAAACTTATCTTGTCTTACCCCAAATTTATACTCTCATTTTAGGTTATTTGACAGATGACAATAAAACATTATATACAGGTTTTGATTCACCCAAATTAACTTCCAAATTGATAGAATTATTATCCACATTTTCTAGTAATTATCGTATTTTGGAACCGTTACACCACACCTTAAATTTGCTTAAATTAAATCAACCCCAGTTAGAAAGATTTTTGGAAATAATGACCAAACCTGGAGTTAAAGAATCAGGTATTACCGTTTCTTTGTTAAATGTTTATAATCAATTAAAGGCTGTTTCCCCAGAGAATAAGTTTTTTGAAAAACAAGAGCAAATTGGACAACAGGTTGAGGCTATATTTGCAGAAGCTAAAGAACAAGGTTATTACGATGTTCTAATTGCACGTTTGATGGGACAAAGTATAAGCGGGCAAAAAGGTAATTTTGAACCTTCAACAAATCCTAGTAGTTTAATTTTGGATAATACGGTTGAGCAATTAGAAAAAATAGAACAAAAAGATGGTATTGTGACACAAAAAGTCGCTGAGTCATGTAGTTTAGTCAACCAGCTTGTTCTTCCTCCCAACATTCCTACAGATCCAATACTAAAGAACTCAAAGGTTGGATTGGAGATAGAAGGGAACAAACAGCCAGGTCAAGAAACTTTGGATGACGCACCATTAAAAATACCTCTTCCTCCAGAAGGTTTTGACCTAGGACTGGATGGTTCAGAGAAATGTTTGGAGGTTAGAACTGTGGCAAAAGAAGAGTATTTAACATTAATAAGTTATTTTGAAAAGCTGCCTGATTTGATGAAATATCTACAAAGTACTTTTAGTAATCCATCCTTGAAAATACCGTACCCTCTGACAGACCTGAAATTAGGCTCCCTCCATGCCCATTTTGATAAAGAATTACATCCTAATGTGCCAGAAATTTATGAAGGCAGAAACAACAGTCCCAGTGGAATAGGTGACACATGGGAATCAAGAGGACATGGTATAACTCCTTTTGTTTCTCCGGAAGCTTTGTTCACTTTCCTTCACACCATGATTACATCAAAACCGCTTGGTGACTACTCTTTAGAAAGCCTTTCAGCTCTCGTTTTTCAACAAAATATTTACCCTCTTTTGTTTGAATTAGATCCGCTGATTGGGTTATATTTCCAACAGAATGATAAAAATCTATTTAATAATCGTTTTATTTTCAGGTATATCGATGAAAATTTATTACAGTCGTTGGTTATAAACGGTCAAGCTGTTGCTGTAATGGAAATAGTAAATACATCGGAATTTCAAAATACTATAAAAGAAGATCCGAGTATGCATGAGTCTTTGTTAGGTCTTTTGGTTATAAATGGTCAAGCTGGTGCTGTGATGTCAATGCTAATGACAGAAAAGTTTCAAGAAGCTATAAAAGAAAGACCGAGTATTTATGAGTATTTATTAAGGAAATTGGCTGAAAATGGACAAATTGGTTCTGTAATGGAAATAGTGAATACACCAAAATTTCAAAATGCTATACTAGAGACTCCAGCCTACTATAGGTCTTTGTTAAGGTCGTTGATTGAAAATAGTCAATTTCATGATACCATAATATCAATCTTGAAGAACGAAGGTTTCCAAAAAGTTATACTAATGAATATAAAGAATGGGTCATCCTTTTTAGATTCATTGGCTAAAAATAGTAAATTTCATGATACCATAATATCAATCCTGAAGACAGAAGCCTTTCAAAAAGATATGCTGGAGAATCCAAGCTATTACAGGTTTACATTAAATTACTTGGCTGAATATGGTAATGCTGACGCTATAACGTTTGTAATATCAACCTTGAAGACAGAAGCCTTTCAAAAATATATGTTAGCGAATCCAGGTTATTATGACTATGTATTAAAGTCCCTGGTTGAAAATGATCACCCTGACGCCATAACATTTGTAATATCAATGTTGAAGACAGAAGCCTTTCAAAAATATATTCAAGAAGATATGATAGAGAATTTCACTCATCACTATAGTTATGTATTAAAGTTCTTGGTTGAGAATAGTTATGCTGGTGCTGTAATATCAATACTAAAAACAGAAAGTTTTCAAAATGCTATGCTATATTATCCAAGCTATTATAGGTTTATATTAAGGTCCTTAGCTGAATATGGTAATGCTGACGCCATAACATTTGTAATATCAATACTAAAAACAAAAAGTTTTCAAAAAGATATGCTGGAGAACCTAATGTATTATAGACCTTTATTTATGATATTAGCTGAACGTGGCAATACTGACGTTGCATCAATGCTGAATACGCCAGAATTTCAAAAGGTTATACTAAATAATCCAAAATATTACAGTTATTTATCAGACCTATTTCCTAATTCCGTTTGATTTTTACTATGATTTTGGGAAATTTAGCTTTGGGAATTTTTTTGAATCTGAAAGAAAAGATGTGATTTCAACAAGCTTTACCAAAATAAAGTCAAAATGATTTTTGGAAAAGTGGGTTTTTATCATAAAATTGGTTTTCGGAAAAAATTAAGAAAATTAGCCAAAATTACGGAATTAGAACTCTGGAAAGAAATTTACCCTTTTTAAAAGTAACTAAAAACTAAAAAAATGACGATTTCCCCAAAAGTATTTAAAAAACAAGTAATAAATAAAAAAAATAAGTCACAATTATAACTTAATTTGACAAAAATTATTTTTCTGTTTTAGATTTACTTTAATTATTGTCCGGGTTTGATTTGGCAAAAATAGCTATTTTTTCTTGATTTTAGCTATATTTTTTGGAAAACTGTCCAAATTTGCTAAATTTTTAAACTTGGGATCACACAATTCAATATATTATTTATACATTTTGATATGCGTCACCAAAAACACAACCAAAAATTCCACCGAACCGAAGAAGAACGTTTGAGACTGTGGAAAGACCTCTGTTCTGCTTTGATTTTGAATAAAAAAATTGAGACTTTTACTGTTCGTGGTAAGTGGTTTCGTGCCCGTTTTGACCGTTTGGTTACTCTTTGCAAACGTGCTGGCGACGACAAAAAACTAGCTTTCTCCAAAGTTCGCCCATTCCTTAGCGAAAAAGTGGCTCGAGTACTTGTTGAAGATATTGTGCCAAAACTTGCGGACAGGAACGGTGGTTACACCAGCCAATTGAAACTTTTCAAACCTTTCCAAACTAGTGGTTTTAGCCGTAGTTATATCACTATTGTGGGCTTTGAAGCGTAATTTTTTTGGCATAATTTCAATAAAACAAAATTGTCAAAATTAAAATTCACTACCAAAATTTAATTGTTAAATTGTCTATTTAAAAACACCAAACTAAATTTCTCAAATCTTTTATTGACCAAAAACTAGAATTTTACCCACTAGAATTTCGCATTTTTTCTTTATGTCTCAAATTTATACATCCACCAAATCCTTCCACCCAACTAAAACTGGCTTTAACCGACAATGGTATATTTTGGACGCTGCTAAAATCCCACTTGGAAGACTTTCTACAATCGCAGCTAGAATGCTGATGGGCAAAAACCGTGCTGACTATAACCCTGGTGTAGATATGGGTGCTTGCGTCGTCATTATTAACGCCAAGAATTTGGTCTTAACAGGTAAAAAAATGGAGAAAAAAGTCTACTTCCGTCACATTAATGGAAGAATTGGAGCTTTGAAACACCGTACAATGGATCAACAGATGGCAAAAGACCCAGCTCGTCCAGTCTATCTTGCTGTTCGTGGAATGCTTCCCAAAAACCGTCACCGAGATTTGAGAATGAATAACCGCCTACACATTTTTGAAGAAAATCATAACTTTACCCAAAATCTAATTGAAGTAGTCTAAAACTATTTTATAAATTTAGTTTCAATTTAATAATTTAGCTTCCATTTGGAGGCTTTTTTTATATACTAAAACCAATATTAACTTACCCCGAACCATCGAAACTTGGGAAAACATCGTAAACATGGTACAAAATAAGCATCAAGACTTGGCAAAATTTGGAGTAAAATTAGACCAAAATTCAGAGCTGGAATTGAGTTTTTTTATAAATTAAAGAGTGCTTTGATTTTGAAAGTGTCGTAAGCTTGGTCAAAATTCAGCTTAATTTTTGATACCCTTATCCCATTTCTTGGCGATAGCAACATAAAGTTAAATTTTTGGTGGTTCTGGGTTCAAAGATTACTTCGCTTTGCTCGCAATGACTGGAAAGCTACACTCACAATGACACGGAAGATTCTTTGCATCTAAGGTGGTGTGAAAATTACGAATTAAAGAATGTAGGTTAATATGGGTTTGGGTATAATTTCAACTTTAAGATTTTGGACTGTAAAATAATTGTTTTTCAGAGGTTTTGTGGCTCAAATGTGGTTTTTTTTAGTAATAAGTAGTAATACCAAAATAAGGAAGAGTTTTGAAAGCTTAAGTATTTTTCAAGTATTTTTTTCTTTCATTTCTTCTCAAAATAGACGACTAAATAATATAAATACGGCTTTTTTGGTAATTTTTGGAACAACAAAGAACAAACAAACTTGACAAAATTTAGCTTTTTAGTTTTTAACTTTTACAGTGTTTTCCTAAGTTTAAAACTAAGGTAACAATTCACACTTTGGCGGCATAGCTCAGTTGGTTAGAGCGTAGGACTCATAAGCCTAAGGTCGCAGGTTCGATCCCCGCTGCCGCTACCAAGTAATTTCATAAATTTAAAAAAGATTAAATGAAAAGTTAATTTTAACATTTTGAAAGTTTTAAAAGATTTTTTGGTTTTTAGGATGTGGTGATAATTTAGAATAAAGTATCTGAAATACAATCTGTAAAATAATTTCAAACCAGCCGAAGTCAATTTATAAAATCTTTATAAAAAAGCATAAATATAAAGTTAAAATTGTCATTATTTGGCAACTTATTTATCTTTATGGCAAAAATTTATTTTGAAAATGAAAAAATGTTGACTAGCGATTTGTGAAGTAATGAAAATTGACGAAAAATATTCCTCAAACAAAACTTATTTTTATGCAAAAACTTTCCCAACAAATTACCCAAATTTTTAACTCAGACCAAGAAGATGTAACGCTTAAAACTCTACTGAAATCAATTGATGAGCGAGCTTTTGGGGTTATTATTGCTATTATTGCCTTGCCTTCATCAATTCCTATTTTACCTGGTTATTCAGCTTTTTTTTCTGTATTTTTGCTTTTTCTTACCGTGCAGCTTTTATTAAACAGGCCATATCCTTGGTTTCCAGAACGATTTTTGCACACAAAGCTTGGTACCAGCACAGAAGATAAAACCGTGTCGGTAATGTTAAAAGTTCTGCGGTTTTTTGAAAAATTTACCAAACCAAGGCTTACATTTTTGTATGAAAATCGATTATCCGAAATAGCCTTATCAATCGTGATGATTTTGTGTTCTTTATCGATGGTTTCGCCACTTCCAGCCACTGGAACTATTCCCGCTTTAGCTATTTTTCTCATCGCTTTTGGCATGATTCAGGATGACGGATTTTTTGCAATTTTAGGAATTTTGGTGGCTATTGTTGGCCTTGCTTTATCTATTGCGGTGCATTTTTTGTTGTTTTTTGGTGGGCAAGCGGCTTTGGATCAGTTTCTTACAATTTTTTAAGAAAATCATTTTTCCATAGTTTGGTATACTTGTCAAGTAAAAGTTTTAAGCTATTTCATATTTTAAACAAGATATCGTTACACTTTTTTAGTCAGTTTGAAAATATAAACTTTCCATTATTCTTTGTAATTTGCTTATAAATTCGTTAATTTGTACCCAAAACAGCATTAACTTGCGCTTGGTAATTTGAAAAAAACTTGTAATATCAACAGCTTAAGTTTTAAAAAATCAAATGAATAACACCAAGGTTATCACTAATAAAAAATAATTAACTTAACCAGTAAAGAACAAAGCCACAGTGTGTCATCACGAATAAAATGAAGTTATCTTGTGGTAAAATCTAGTAAAGCTAAAAAAGATTGCTTCGTTAGTCTCTGTTCCCTTTGGTCTGTTGGCTACACTTCTGTTCATTGTGTTCACCTAGTCGCTTTACTCCTGTACTTGGTTTCTTCGCTCCCGCAGGCATTACTAGTATTGCCACAATGTCGTTCAACACAAGAGGTCTAATGAAGAAAATTTGTTTTGTAAAATTCAAAGCCTAGAGTAGTTTTTGTGTTTATTTTAACAATTCAAGTTTAACAATCCAAGTCAAATTTCTCATATATTTTGAAATATTTTTTAGCTATTTCCAAGAATCAGCCTAAATTGTGGAATAATTAGAATTAGGCAAGTTCTCTACGCTTTTTTATACATTTTACGTTTTATTTTGCTTGAAAAAAAAATAATCAAAGGCTGAAAAAAGTTGTGGATATTTTTGAAGATATTGATTTTGTCAAGGATTTTTGGAGAATTTTGGATGATTTTTCTGTCTTCTTTGTCTTCTTCTGGTGTTTTTACCAAAAGGTCTTTTTGGGTGTATTTACTCAAACTAAACTTGATAATTTTACCCCATTTGCTGTTACCCCAGTTTTGATCCAGTACGACCACTTTACTCATTCTAAAATAACTGGCTTCGTGGATTTTTTGGGAAAGATGTTTGGCGACGTTTTCTAGGTTGGTTTGACTGCCAAGATTGAGCAAAACCTGCCCTTTGTGAATTTTGTTGTGATAATCAAAAAAGCTGTCAATCACCGAAAAATCAAAAACTTGTCGTAATTTTTCTTTGGTGCCGATAATAACCGAATTATTTTGTTCTTTTGAATTGTAATCATCAACTAAAGTGGCGAGGTTGCTGCTATGATTATGATAAATGTTAAAACTGGTGGAATGTTCAAACTTTTCTTCAATTTTGATTTGCTGCGGCACGATGCTTTTAAAATCATTCCTGTCAAGAATTCCCGGCTCTTTGATTACGAGTTTATCTGAATCTGTCAGGTCAATAACTGTCGGACTTATGCCAGTAATGATGTATTTGGTGGGGAAAAAGCTGTTGAGGCTTTCGTCAAAATAATCTTTGAGCATTGCCAAATTGGTCGCTGGCGGATAGCCCGCAAGTACCGCTTTAACGACAATCAAGGGAGTGTCCAGATTATCCAGAAGGTTTTGGATGTAAGGATGGCTGGTCTGGTTACAATAGATATTTTTTTTTTGAAACACTGTTTGTTTGTTGCTACCCAAATCGTTCTCCAAGTCATTTCTTGCTGGTAAAATACAGGTCAAGTGATTTGGCAAAATTTCCTTGAGTAAAAAACTACTCCAAGCGGGAATTTGGTCAGTGTGATTTTGAAGTTCTGTGAAGCTAGCAAAAAGATATTCAACTGGCGTGGCATTTTGGGTAATTTTCGTCAGGTTTTGAAAATTAGCTGCACTTGGCAGACTTGCTAAATAGTAAATCCCGTTCAGTGGTAAAACAATGACTTGATTTTGTGATAAAAGGTGAAGGCAATTCTGGAGAGCCTCTAAACTAGGTAGCATATTTTTGCGGTTAATCTTTAAGTAAAGATACTTAGCATATATTTCTAATCTTGGCAAGGGAAAATTTGGCAAATTCTTTGCTCGGCGGTAAATCCAACAAGCTGATTTATTCCAAAATTAAAACTAAAATTAAAAACCACTTGAAAATTGCACAAAAATAGGAATGGTAAATTCCCCTCTTGAGGGGTGGACACTGAAAGTGGACGGGGTGGTTTGTAGTGCTAAATTTTCTTCCTTTCAGATTTAAAAAATTCTAAGTTTATAAATTCCAAGTTTGCGTTTTTGTTTATTCACAAGCCAAAAAGTAATTTCATAATTTCGGGTTATATTATTTGTTGCTAAAAATTTTATTATGTGTTATACTTTGCAAGACAAGTCTTACTTTTTCGTAATAAAAAATTAAAAATTAGATAAAACTATTAAAAAACCATTAAATTATGTCACAAGAAATACAAAAAAATAACTTTGAGACTTTACCAAATAACTGGACTGAAGGTTTAAGCGATCCTAAAAATCATAACTCCAAAAATTATAGATATTTAATTCACGCTTTTAATCCAACTGCTAAAAGTAGTGTTGCTATAATCAATATATCCGCACAACAAGGATATTTACAACAGGGAAAGGAAGTGAAACAAACGGCAATTATAGATTTATTAAAAGAACCTAAGAGATTGAGAGAGAGAGAGAAGCAATTAGTTGCAGTTTAATTGATCAGGATCATTACGGAACTTGGGGTGACTGTGGAATTATTCTAGGCATAGAAAAAAATCCGTTAATTACTTCCTCCACAGATTGCGGAACAATAAATTATATCGCTGAAGCTGTAGCAAATCAGGCCAGTAAAGCAAGAGTTACACCACCTAAAGAATTATTAAACCAAACGCACAAAGAAACTTATAATGAGGTCGTAGTTAGGGGAAATGATTCTAATTTACAAGGATTTTTTATAAAAGTTCATCAAGATAATGGTGAGCCACTAAACCCGGAAATGGCAAAAATTATTAGAATAAAAGCTGAAAGTCTAAATTTGCCAATAGTGAAAATCAACCAACCTGTCAAAAAAGAATTTAGATATGAGTTTGATGAAAAAATAGGTAAAAACGGTACTCATTGTATAAATCACGGAGAATATAGAATAGACCTCTTGCGTTAAACATTTTTTAGGTTACAAATTCCACAAATTAAATTAAATCTTTTAGCTATTTTATTCAGTCTATATCTACAAATTCCGCTAATAATTCTGAAATTTTTAACCAACGCA
>JBIIDY010000053.1:0-9586 GCA_044238065.1 Limisphaerales bacterium
TTACGACAATTTAATGGTTGTTGGAGTTCTTGCTCGTAACTAAAAGCAAGGTTAGTTTAGGTTTATTTTTTAACTCTTTATTTCCATTTCTTGGCTTAATATCAACACAAAGTTGAGTTTCAGTGGTTCGGGGTAAATATGAAAAATTTATTACTTGGGTTTTTATTGGACTTGATTTTATTGTCTAGTTTTTTATTTTTTGGTTTTTTGTTTCAAAATTATATTTAATTACCCAAAACCATTTAAGTCTAGCTTTATGTTGTTATCAAGTCAAGGAACAGGAATAAATATACCCAAACTCGTACTAACTTTTACACCTTGACCATAAAGAAACATTGCAATAAAGATAAAAAGTCCTTGTAGTTTTATTTATTTTGTCAATTTTGATCCAGATTTGAGTATATTTCATCTCCAGTTTCAAGTAGTTTCAAGTATATTTAAAATTTACAAACCATCTAATTTTTGGTCAATTTTAAGCAAAGAAAAAACCCTGAAATATCAGGGAAAAATAGTTATTTTTTGGTTACTAATTCCAAGCAGTAAATTTACGAATATCAGTGACGAGCTCTGCTGGTGGATTAACACCACTAACTCCAGATTTTAGTTGACCATTAGGGCCATACCAGATCCATTTGAATTGACGATTTTGGCAGTTGTAAGTGTCGTCGTTACAGTAAGCTCCATAGATATTTTTGGACATAACACCTTTAACACTGGCATCAATTAGTGTTCCTGCTGGCAAGTTTGCCCGAGCAAAATCAACGGCACTGGTTCCAGCTTCAGGAAGAGCAGTGTGATCCCAATTAAATAGGAAGATATTCTTTTTGGTTTTAGCGCTATCTATAATTTCGTTACATTTAGCAGCAATAGCTGTACTTTTACACTCTATTTTACTAGCAGTTTGTGCTGCAGAGTAGTCCCATCTTTTAGTTCCCCAGTTGAAAGTTCCTGTTTGATTTTTATAGATGATTTTGTAATCTCCAGAATTACAAGTAGAGCTGCCCCTTGTGATTGTAGCAGGGTTAGGCAGAATAGTTGTTCCGGCAATAACTTGGATAGGTGCCAAATTAAGGGCACTGACATTAAAGCCTAGTTTTGGCTGACCATCATATGAGAAAGATCCGTTGAAAGTAGTAGAAAACTGTCCATTAACTGGAGTAATGTTGCCAACTACAATACGATTGTCTTTGTAATTCAGTTGAAAGCTTAGAGAAGGTGCGGTTGACCAGCCACTGATAGTCACGGTATCCACTCCACAGGCGTCATTTGTGACAACACTTTGCACTTGACCTACAGTGTTGGTTGCTTGGGCGTTGGTGCTGATTGAAAGTGAAAAACCAGTTAGTAAGGAGGCTGAAAGAGCAACTCCGGAAACAACTTTGGCGAAAAATATTTTTTGAAACATATTGATTTGGTAAAAATTTGAAAATTAGGTACTAACAATGCTAGTAAAACATAAATTTAGCATATATTTTTGGTCTTGTCAAGTGATAATTTATAATTTTAAAAATCGCAAAATCTAACGCAAAACAAAGTAAAACTCTCAAAAAGACTGCTTTATCTCAATTTTTTCTTCCAAAAATAGCAGGGTAGAAATTAGATAATTTAAGAATTTTGGCAAAAATTTGGTACCATTAAACCAGCTTAATCAATATAAATAAAAAACCACGTTTGGCACATATTCAAAAAGGAAATTTAGAGGTCTAAAACTCCATAAGTTTCAAATAAATTATAAAAAACAATTCTCCCATTTAAACACTTTTTTCACCAAGTCTTGACAAAAATAAATTTTTAAATTTCAATTTATCCTAATGCCTCAAATAAACTATATAAATTCTTTCTTTTTCTTTAGTTCTCCTGTAGGGGTCTAAGGTTTTTTATCCAAAGCTAGACGACCCCCAAACATAGGGGAAATTTTTTATTGTTTAATTTAGCCTTTTTTCAAATTTTTCACAATTTTTTATGTCCAGCCCAGCCAACCCGCTCCACCAAATCAAACTTGAACCGATGTCTCCAGAAGTTTTGAAGCAGTCTTTATCATACCTTGACCTCACGGAGGATGGAAATAGCCCGAAACATGCTGTTAAAATAATTCTGGACGAAATTATAGCCGCTTTATCCAATTCTCCAGACCGTCCACAGCCACAAATTGTTCGCTATTCACCCATAACCACCATCCAAAATAACTTTGACCGACTTAGGTTTCCACTTGATAATCCCGGCAGATCCTCCACTTACACGAGATATGTAGACCAAAATACAGTTTTGCGAGCCCATGTTTCGGCGATGGTACCACCTGCTTTGGATGAACTATCTAAAACCCAACCACAAGAGGCTTTACTGGTTATGCCGGGGCTGGCTTATCGGCGAGATGTTAGTGATAAAACTCACTCTGGCGTCTTTCACCAAGCTGATATTTGGCAAATTTCCCAAAAAATATACACAAGAAAGGATTTATTGGAACTGATAAACTTGATATTTCAGGTGGTTTTACCGGGTTATGAGCCTATAATCTATGAAGCCGTGCACCCTTATACACTGGACGGAGTGGAAGTTTATGCTAAAATTGACGGACAGTTGATTGAAATTTTGGAAGCAGGTTTGGCACACCCTGAAGTTTTGGCAGGCTCCGGACTTGACCCCAAAAAATACACTGGTTTGGCTCTTGGAACTGGTTTGGATAGACTCTTGATGGTTCGCAAAAAATTGCCTGATATTCGCCTAATTAGAGCAAAAGATCCCAGAATTGTAAAGCAAATGCTTAATTTAGATCCTTATATTCCCGTTTCTAGTATGCCAGCGATTACCCGAGATATGTCGTATTCAGTGCCAAAAGATTACGGAGAGGAAGATATTAGCGAAGCGATTAGGGTAGCTTTGGGGGAAGCTGTGGAAATTTTGGAATCGGTGGAAATTCTGGGTCAAACGGATTACCAAGATTTACCAGCAGTTGCCAAAGAAAAACTAGGTATTCAGCCTGACCAAAAAAATGTTCTTGTCCGTGTAGTTTTGCGATCTTTAGACCAAAATCTCACCAAAGAATACGCCAACATTTTATTAGACCAGATTTATCTCAAAATCAATTATGGCAAAAAAGGTTATAAAAATGTGGTTTGATATACCAAAACCATTACCTAAAAATACCCGCTAATCCCAATCTATTATTTTTTTCCTAAAAATTCTACGAGAATAGTGAAGAACATAAAATTGTGCTTGGCAATTTGAAAAAAGTTTGTAAATATCAACAGCTTGAATCTTGAAAAATTAAAAGAATAAAATCAGGGTCATCACGAATGAAGTGAAGTGATCTTGTGGTAAAATATAGTAAAAATAGGCGTGAAGTAAAAGATTGCTTTGTTAGCCTCTGTTCCCTTTGGCTGCCCATACGCTCGTTCGCAACAATGTGGGAAGATTGCTTCGTGCCTCGCAATGACAAACAAGCTCGCAATTGTGTGAAAATTATGAATTAACTACTATAAGTAGGTCTGGGTTTGGGTATAATAAGTTCTTAAATTTATAAAAAATAAATACGAATAAATACGACGGCTATATTTTTAATGTATTTTTGACAGTTTAGTAAAAGTTTTGTTAAAAAAAGATTATGGAACAAAAATTACAACAAGAAGTGATTAACATTCTCAAAACGGTGATAGATCCCGAGGTGGGGATTAATGTTTGGGATTTTGGGCTTATTTATGGAGTTTTGGTCAAAAAAGCCTTGTCAAAAAAGCCAGTTTCAAAAAGTCAAAAATCAAATGTGGAAAATCTGAAAGAGGAAAAAGCCCTGAAAACAGAAAAAAATTTCACGGAAAAATTGCCCAAAAATTCACCAACTCTTGAGCTTGTAAAAAATCTGGAAGAGGAAAATTACAAGAATAATTACACCTATAATTGTCATATTTTGATGACTTTTACCTCGGTTAATTGTCCTGCTATTGACGCTTTACTGCAGGAAATTCGGGAGAAAATCAACCATCTTTTTGAAAGTGTGGAAATTGAAATTGTTTGGGAGCCGCGGTGGGATGCCAGCCTTTTGACCGAAGAAATTCAGTTCGAGCTTGGACTTTTGTGATTTTTATCCATTTTAGTTTGCTGCATTTTAGTTTTTCTAATAAGCTTGGTCTCAAGTATTTTTCTAAATTGATTTCACAAATTAGTTTGACATTTTTGCTTTTGTCCAGTATAATTATGAGTAATTAAAATAACTTTTTCTTGGAATAAAAACAGCCCAATCACAACTAGAAAATAAAACTAAACTTTTTTTGAATATTTTTCCCTTGAGTTTTTATTAAATTCCGTCATTTGTAGCTAATTTACATAATTTTGCCAAAAAAATACCTTGAATTTTACCAAATTCTCCAAAAAAATTTCACAATCATTTTATCCTTACAAACTTTCCTAATTCGTGTCTTTGAGCTTTCAAAATGTCGCAACTGATGCCCAAATCAAGCATTATATGAAACCCAAAATTTGGCGGGAAATTGTTGATTATTTGATTTATTTTTTGGTAGTTTTGCTGTCTGTTTCTATTATTTATATGGGGGTTCGCTATTTTTTGATTGACACGATTGCGATTACTGGCAAGTCAATGTATCCAAATTATAACAATTATACTGATTCCACTCAACACGATGTGATTCAAATTGACCTACTAACCCCGCGTTTTGGTGATTATCGTCGGGGTGAAGTTGTGGTTTTGATGGCTCCAGAAAAATGTGATCCAAACCGCTCACTCTTTATCAAACGAGTTATTGGTCTTCCCGGCGACAAAATTATCTTGGAAAATGGAAAAGTCTGGATAAATGGACCAGAAACTGACGGGCAAACAGTTCACTTAGATGAGTCTAATTATTTATCAAAAGATATTTTGACTTACAAAAGCGATTTGAATAAGGGAATGCGATTCGAGGAAAATGTGCTTGGGAAAGATGAATATTACGTGATGGGCGATAATCGTGGATACAGTAAAGATTCTCGTTATTGTGGTAAAATTGATAAAAAAATTATTTTGGGACGTGAAGTTTTTAGACTTTTACCAATTGAAAAGAAAAAGTTTTTTGAAATTCCAAAATATAATATCGGGAATTAGTTGAAAAAGTAATAAAAACCATTTGAAATAAGAATAAAATTCCCCTCTTGTCTGTTTTCTTCCAAGAAAATGGGTTGAGCAAAGCGATGAGGGGTGGTAACAAAGTTGACCGGTTGGGTTGTGGTGTTAAGTTTTGCTAAAAGCCCCGTAATTTGAACTAATTTTCTATATTGTTTTGAAAAATAAAAATAGCCAGAATTAACAAGAAAGAGGTATAAAATACCCAAAAAGTAATTCTAAAAATTTAGGTTTTTACACTTCTTCCGTATTTCAATTTCTACGCTCTGGTTTAAAAAAGTCTAAAATTACCAAAAGTTATCAAATTATCATTTTCCAAACAAAACTGTAATCTTTCCTGAATTCTTGGCACGCATTTGGGATTTTGGAGCCATTTTTGGGGATAATAGATAATGTTGGCAGAATTTGGACTAAACTTGTCAAACCAAACCGTCCATATTTCTCCATTTTGATCATAAATCATCAGTCTTCTCATACTTTGATCATAAAAAAGCTCATTTTTGGAAATTTCATTTTTAGAATTATCCATGCCGACTTTACCCAGTAATTTTTGAGATTTGGTTATAAAATTATAACTTTGCAAAAAGCCTTGCTCATCCTGCCAAAAAACCATTTCTTCAAAATTTTCAAAACTTGCCACATTGTTAGATATTATTAGCCACGCAGTTCTATCTTGATCCGGCAAAAACCACAATTCACTGCCAAATAAAAACAAATTTCCTTGCAAAAAACTTTTAACTTTTAAATTTTTTCCCGTAGAATTCACCGTAGTTTTGGCAAAAGCGGAAAGTTTCCAATTCTCAATTTTACCTGTTTCCAAGCGATAAAGTTGTGATTTTTGCCAGAGCCAAATAGTTCTTTCGTCGGTACTAATTCTATCCACATCACTTTCCAAGAAATACCAGCCAATATTTTCACCACTACGATTTTCACTATTAATTGAAGAGTTTGTGGAAAAATTAGATGAAATAGGATTGGAATTTTGGTCAGAACTAGAAATTGAGTTTGAATCGGAGCTTATACCGGAATTATTTGTCAAAATTGAGTTTTGAGTTTGGTTTAAGGCTTCTTTTTGAAAAGAATTTTGAGAGGAATTTTCTGACGGTTTTTCAGATGAATTTGAATTTTGAGAATTATTAAAAACAGAAAATGGATTAGTTAATAAATTTAGGATGTTTTCGGACGGTTTTTCCTTGTCCCAGAGCCACAAAGTCTTATTTTGGAGAATCAAAAATTGCCAAGTACTTTTGCGAATAATTTGATTTATTTTAAAATTTGCCAAATCTTCCAAATACCATTTTTGGTCAACTTCAAATAAAAGCCAAGAATTTTGCTGATCCCAAAAACTATTAACACCGATATTTTGCCATTTTCTTTCATTTTTATCAAGATTTTTTATAGATCTTGGAGATTTTTTTTCCACCTTTTGTGCAAGACCACTCAAACCATTCAAGCTAAATGTCTGAACCATCACAGACTCTACATCGCTATTTGAATTATTATCCAAACTAACACTACTTTCACTGGAATTTTGCTCAATTTTATTACCATTTTCAACTTTTTTTTCAACACTATTTTGACTGCTATTTTGTCCAGAATTTTCCAAATTGGAACTTGATGTTGAGTTTGAAACCAAGTTTGGTGCGAGAATTTGATTTTCTGTTTCTTTTTGATTAGAACTGTTTGCCAAGTTATTTACCACACTTACCGATGTTTCTGATACTGAATTATTTGAATTTTGGGCTGAATTTTGAGAATTATTTTGAGTTGAATTATTTAGAGATTTGTCTTGAAAATTACCCTGAGAAGTTTCTGTCCAAAGAATAATTTCTGGTAAAATTTCTATATTTTCCTTGATTTTTTGTCCGGTGGCGTGATTTTTGGGATTATTCAAAGCGGTGATTGTTTGAGATTTTTCAGGCAAAAGCCAAAGATTAGAAATTTGAAAATTAGAATTATAACCTGTTGGCCCATAAATACCAAATCTTTCGGATAAAAAACCGTCTCTGGCAATCTCTAAGTCCAAAGTATTTCCCGCATTGACTTTCAAATTGGTCGGCGTAGTCAAATTCAAATCTTTTCCAAAATTGGTAATTTTAGCCCCAGCTGGGCGAGTTTCCACGCTGACTTCAAGCATATTCACAACCTTTTTACTTTGGAGATCAAGGTCATAACCCAAAACCAAAAAAACTAAAATTGGCACATTGATAATGAAAAAAATCGCCAAAAATCTAAACAAAAATTTTCTTAAAAGTGGGTTCATAAACAATATATTATCTTTCTTGGGTATTTTTTTAAATCAAAAATTTATAATCTGGTGAAAACAAGGTAAAAAATTGAAATGTCTAGCCACTATTAAAATTAGTTAATATGATTTTATTTTTGTCAACCAGTTTTAAAATTATCCAGATAAACTTTATTTTGAGAAGGGAATTAGAATTATTTAGATTTTCCAAAAAAGCCCATTAGGGAATCTCCCACAATCATCCAAACATCCTTAAAAGCCACTAAAATCATCAAACCAAAGAGGAATAAAAATGTAAAGTTGATCAAAATTTCTTCAGTTTTTTTATGTCTTTTGCCTGTCAATTTTCTAAACGATAAAATGATAAATCGCCCGCCGTCCAGAGCTGGAATTGGTAGCATATTAAAAATCGCCAAACTCACTGAGATAGAACCAATTAAATACAAAATTCCCCCAAGCCCAGCTATTTCAAAGACTTTGGAGCCGATTGAGCCGACGCCAATAGGGCCGCTAGTTTGCTTGGCTGCCTCTCCATCTCCTTGAAAAACCTTCCCAAACCAATCAAAAGTTAATTTGAAAGTTTCCCCAATTTCCCCAAAAGCCATACTTACACCAGCTGGCCAGTTTGCCGCTTTGGTATTGACTATATAGGCTGGATTAGCTCCAAGAATCGCCTGACCTTCACTGTTTGTTTTAGGGGTAATGTCAGCTGTTTTGAGTTCACCGTTTTCATTTTTCCAAGTGATTTTGACACTTTGATCTTTGTATTTTTGAATCAGGTTTCTATATTCTTCAAAAGTTTGGATATTTTTCAAAGGGGTTTCGCCAATTTGGACTAATTCATCTCTTGGTTTGACGCCAACTTTATCCAAAACACCATCTTTTTCCATAAGGATAACTTGAGGACTTTCAGTTTTGGTTTGGACAATGTAGGTATTTTTGCCACTTTCAGCCAGTTGATTAATCGTAGCGGGGAAATAAAAATCGCCAGCTTTATTGACAGGACTTGGGAAAGAGCCAAAAAAGACAAAAACAATCCAAAAAACCACTACCGCAGTCGCCAAGTTAAACAAAACACCGCCAGAAATTATCAAGCTTTGTTGCCACCAACTTTTGGCGAAAAATAGACTTTTTTTACCTTTTTCATCAAGTTTAGTTTCCCATTCCCAGTCAATCAAAGTCAACAACTGATCGTCCAAATTCATAAACTCCTTTTCAATTATCTTCATTTTTTCTTCTTGATTTTCCTCTGTTTTTAAATTATTATTTTCCACTACTTCTGAATTATTGGTGCCAACCTGTTTCATTTTAGACTTTGGGACGAACTGGACAGTTTGAGCTTTTTGAGAGCTTTGCCATTCTGGAAGTTGATTTTTGGGATTGTCAAGACCATTTTTAGCTGTTTTTTCGTACCATTGCCAGCGATTATCAAAAACTAAATTATTTTCCTCCAAGAAAAACTGTAATTCCTGAGCTTGTAAAATCTCGTCTCGTCTTTGATTTTTGTAAAGATTTCTCGCTTTTTCTGGATTTTCTGCCATTTCCCAGTGAGCGTTATCAACCGCATCACCATCACCTGTTAGCCTGACAAAACCACCCAAGAGCCAAGGATAAAACGACCAAACAGTCCCTTTCCATTTTTTGTAAAATAAGCGTCTTGAAAAAGGCAAACCAACGGCAAATTCTGGAACTTTGACACCGCAGAGGCGAGCCATGATAAAATGACCAAATTCATGGATAATCACGAGTGGAATCAGCAAAACTACGAACCAAAAAATAATACTTAGGGTGCTAATAAAAAAATTGGAAAAATAGGAAATTTCGTTTGTCATATATTTGATGGTAAAAAATAGAATTGTTTAAGTGTTGAGTTTGAGTAAAAATAAAAACTTGTAAATATATTTTTGTCAAATTAGTCAAATTAAATCAAAATTATAGGTTTATTGAAACCAAAAAAAAGCTGAAAAATAACCTGACACTTTTTAGGCTTGTTATACCCAAACCAACATTGACTTGCTCTTGCTACTAGTTAATTCCTAATCTTCATACCATTACGAGTTTGTTTGTCATTGCGAGGCACGAAGCAATCTTCTGGGTCAATGCGTTTTTCCCCGCCACCCTGAGGCACGAAGCAATCTATTAGAACCTGTCCTAAATCTCTCGCTTAACCCATTTTAGGCTACAACCACCTGTTAATCTTCGGCATAAAAGTCTTATGAAACCTAAAATAATTA
>JBIIDY010000179.1:0-2639 GCA_044238065.1 Limisphaerales bacterium
ATTTTCAAGGAATGATTGACTTACTTACCCAAAAAGCTATTATTTATTACGATGATTTAGGAAAAGACATCAGATACGAAGACATCCCAGAAGACATGAAAGATATTGCTGCTGAATACCGCGAAAAATTAGTTGAAAAAGTGTCTGAAATTAGTGATGAATTGATGGAAAAATATTTAAATGGAGAAGAAATTTCAATTTTGGAATTAAAAAAAGGTATTAGACAAGGTACAATTAAGAATTTATTAAATCCAATTTTTTGTGGAACAGCTCTAAAAAATAAAGGAGTTCAACCGCTTTTGGATGCTATTTGTGAATATTTACCAAGTCCACTTGATTTGCCTGAAGTTGTAGCTTTGGATCCTGATGACGAAAGTATAGAAACTGTTGTAAAACCAGACGAAACAGCTCCACTTGCAGCTTTAGCTTTCAAAATCGCTAACGATCAATTTGGTTCTTTGACTTTCTTTAGAGTTTATGCTGGAGTCGTCAAAAAAGGAGAAGAAATTTATAACCCAAGAACTAGAAAATCTGAAAGAGCTGGTAGAATTGTACTTATGCATGCGAATAGCCGTGAGGATGTGGATGAAGTTTATGCTGGAGAAATTGCTGCTTTTGTAGGTCTAAAAGAAGTTAGAACTGGAGACACTTTATCTACCAAATCTAAACCTTTGATTTTAGAAACTATCAAATTTGCCGATCCGGTTATCTCTATGGCGATTGAACCAAAAACCAAACCAGACCAAGAAAAAATGGGCTTAGCTTTATCCAAACTTTTGGCTGAAGATCCATCTCTAAAAATTGAAACTAATGAAGAAACTGGACAAACTATTATTTCTGGAATGGGTGAATTACATCTTGATATTATTGTAGATCGTCTCCGAAGAGAATACAAAGTAGAAACTAATGTCGGAGCTCCGCAAGTAGCCTATAGAGAAGCTATAAAAAATCCAGTAGAAATAGAAGGAAAATATGTCAAACAATCTGGTGGTAGAGGTCAATATGGACATTGTTGGCTAAAAATTAGACCCGGAGAACCTAATACTGGACTTATTTTCAATAATAAAATTACTGGAGGTGCAATCCCAAGAGAATATATCCCAGCTATTCAAAAAGGTGTAGAAGAAGTAATGCAAAATGGAGCTTTGGCTGGTTATCCAATTATTGATGTAGAAGTTGATTTGTTTGATGGAAGTTATCATGATGTAGACTCTTCCGAATTAGCTTTCAAACTAGCTGGAGCTTTGGCTATGAAAGAAGGTGTTTTAAAGGCAAATCCTGTCCTTTTGGAACCAATTATGAAAGTTGATATTTCTGTCCCAGAAGAATATATGGGAGATGTAATTGGCGATGCTAATAGCAGACGAGGACAAGTAATGGGTAGCGAAACACGAGGTAGAGGAGTTGTAATCAAAGCCTTAATTCCACTTGAAAATCTTTTTGGATATATTTCCGACCTTAGAGGAAAAACTAAAGGACAAGGAACTGCTTCTTTAGAATTTAGTCATTATGCTGAAGTACCTAGAAATATCCAAGAAAAAATCGTTCAAAGTAAGGCTAGGTAGTTACTAAAAATAAATAGTATTATAAAAAAGATAGGCAATTAATTAATTTTGTTAAATTAAATCAAGTTTTATCGAAAGTTTAATATTTTCTGGTTTTACTTTGTTTTTAATTCCAAGATAATTTTTTGCCTATTTTGTTGTTTCGATTAATAATATTAATTTTTTTTATGTAGTTTGGTTATTTGTATAAAAATATTATCTAGTAGAAATTAGTAAAATTTACTTTAATATGAGTTTTAAAAAACATTTAAAAAAATACAGCTTAATTTCTCAAAAAGATAAAAAATTTGAATTAGTTTATAAAAACAATATTAGATTAAAGTTTAACTTAGTTAAAAGAGATAGTTTTCCTCCTGCTAATTATGAAAATAAAACAAGTAGAGATCTGATATTTTACGATAAAATTTTTGAAAAAATCAAAAAATGGTATTTAATAAATGTAGTAAATAACCAATTTATAATTAATAAAGAAATTTTAGGAAGTTTTGATCATATTAGTTTGCATAATCTCAAAGGTGAAAGTTCTCAAAGTGTATCTGGTCAAAGAAGATTATATAATTTTCATTATAAAGATGATAAAAATATTGGACAAAAAATTGAAATCTTAGGTAATCCTAATAATTATAACGATATGGGTCTTTTCCATATATTAAGAACTGGCAAAAAATATGGACTACCTAACAAAAAAGAGTCTCTAGAGGAAATTCATTTTGTACAAAATTTTGATCCAGAAAGGTTTTCAATTAATGTTTTTAATAATATATTTAACGAATTCTCCAGTTTAGAAAAATCAGTTGTTCTTTATATTAAAAGACTTTTTGATGATATTCCATACAGGAGATATTTTTATTCTTTTAAAACAAATTCAGAAATACAAGAGTTTGAGAAACTTTTTTCTGATGAGACTTTTATGCAAAAAATAAATAAGGTTAACGAGGAATTTAAAATTCTACAAATATCTGATACGAGGTATAATATCTTATTACATTTTAGTAGTATAAATGACAATCAATCACCATATTTTGAAGTAAAAAATAAAATAATTCAAGCTGGTATTTACAATAAAAAATTAAA
>JBIIDY010000180.1:0-2628 GCA_044238065.1 Limisphaerales bacterium
ACTCCGATTTAAATTCAACTTATTTTCATCCCACTTTTTTGTACGAAATCATCCCAAATGCTTTTTTATTAATTATAATCTTGTTTTTTTATAAAAATTTGACGAGCAAACATTCTGGTCTAGTCTTTGGTGTTTATGCTTTTGGATACGGCATAATTCGCTTTATCACTGAATTTTATAGATTAGATTCTCTAAAAATATATTTACCATTTTCAATCCCAGCCGGTTATCTCGGAAAAATAGATTATTTATTAGCCAGCCAGCTAGTTGCAGCCTTACTTTTCTTGGTTGGTTGCTTTATAATTTTGACGAGAAATAAAATTTTGTACATAAAGAAAAATATGTCAGAATTTAGAATTTAGTATGAATTTATCCAGTTTAATTTTATATTTTTGCATTTTTATATTAGTCGCCATTTTTTTGTGGATGTTGTTTTTTTTGTTTAGTATGTACACTCGCAGCCACAAGCCACTCAATGCCATAATTATCAGCATTCCAGTAATTTTATTATTTATACTGACTGTCTTTATGTCCGCTTTAAATTTATCCGAAGTCCTCAGGGGAATAGACGACTGGATGAGACTTGATTTTTAAAGTAAAACTTGATCATTTAAAATTAGTCTTTTTTGTGATATTTCAAAATATTCTTTATCTATTTCAAAACCAATAAACTGCCTATTTTCAAGCAAAGAAGCAACTCCCGTACTGCCACTACCCATAAATGGGTCTAAAACAATTTGATTTTTAAAAGAAACAAGTTTTACCAAGTGAGACATTAATTCTACTGGTTTTATGGTTGGGTGATTATTAAATTCATCTTTGTTTTGACGAACTTTTGGTACTATAAAAAATTTATCATAGCCGTCATTTTGATTTTCTGTGCGGATAATATTGGTTGGAATTCTACCTTTTGGGTGCGGATTATGTCCTACTTTTGACTCATTTTCCAAAAAAGGAATTCTAGTATTTTCAATATTCAAAACTCCAGTTTCGTATTTAATTACATTTTGAGCAACTGTTAAACCTTTTTCAATTGGTTTTTGTATTAAAATAATTGGCTCATATGCTGGTTTAAGATTTAGCCCAGAACCTTCATATTTTTTACCTAATTCTGAAACTGGCTTTTTGATAGATTTTTGTTTATCAATTTTGTAGCTTTCAGCCCCCCCTTTTTTGTAGCCTTGCACATATTTATACTCACCCACGATTTCACTTTCTACCCCTAATTCTTGATCAATATCCAAAGCAATGTCTCTAGTTTTTGGCATTCCATTCAAATAAGTCCAAAATAAAACATCCTTGATAATAAAACCAGAATCTTCCAAATCAACCATTAGCCGATGCATCAAACGAACTGACGAAAAAACTAAACCAAAAGAACCATGTTTTAAAACTCTTAAAGATTCCTGCCAAATTTTTTTATCAGGCAAAGCCTTGTCCCATTCATGATTTTGAAATGCGATACCATACGGAGGGTCGGTAACTAAACAATCAATACTATTATTATCTAGTTTTGTTAAATTATGACAATCCTCGTTAAATATCTGATAATTGTTTGACTGTGTTGATATTAACATATTCGCTTAAACTTTTTTGATAACTAATAATTTGTTGAATAACTTCTTCTGGTCTTTTTTCTGCTGGAACTACGACACTGAACCCCCATTGTTTAATAAATTTGGCTATTTCTATACTTTGAGTAGATCTACTCCCAACTTTTCGATTGATAACTTTTTCCAGCAAGTACTCACCTAATTTTGGATTTTGTCCATAAATAATGAACTCTAAATTTGCCGCTCCTTTCCAAATTCCAATCGCTGTCCAAACCCTTTCATCGTAAAATGCTTTAGCTTTGTCTTCGCTTGTATCATTCCAAGTTCCTCCCCAGCGACCGGCTATAATACTACATTGTTTAATTTCCAAAAATTCTCCAGTTTTAGATTTTTTAGCATCAAAACCGTGTTTTTCAGTATTAACTAAATCGTAGCCCAAATAACTGGCAATAATGGTATCGCGAATTGAATTTATAGTTGTGTCCGTATCAAAAATCTGGAATTTTTCCTGAAATCCAGACAAAGACTGTAGAGCGGTAATTCCTTCAATTTTAAACTCATTAGAAACTGGCTGGAAACTCCCTTTTTCAAAGATGGTTAGTTTGGACATATTGATTTAAAAAATAATTTTGGAATTTTTCTGATTTGTCAATGATTTAAATAGATTTTCTCGTAATCAATCACAAAGCATATTTTATTTCCAGATTGATAGTGATTTCATCATTTTCTTTGATGTCTAATTTTTTGCGAATGGCAGATTTGATCGGCAAAAGGTAAGATTGGCTTTTTTTATCCTGAAAAATAGAAGTTTCCCAAACGGTTTCTTGGATTTTTACCACCACCTTGATAGAACCCCAACCTTGCTTGAAATAGCCAAAATTTTCACTGATTTCGTCAGCCAGATTTTTCGGTAAAGTTAGGAAATGCCAAGCAGCTTTACCCGGATAAAGCCAGACTTTGGAACTAAAACTAAAATTTTTATTTACAGACATTTTTTACTTTCTAATTTTTAAATTGAAATTGATTGATAATTTTGAGTCATAAATTTATAAAAATAAAATTTTGAACTTGGAAG
>JBIIDY010000054.1:0-9548 GCA_044238065.1 Limisphaerales bacterium
GTCAGTCTTTTGAATTCGTCTTGCGTTAGTTGTTGTAAATTTTTATAGAGCATATTGGAATATTAAACAATTTTTTTATTTAACGCAAGGGGTCTATTATATTATTTGATTCCTTGCAATAAAAAAATGACTTTTTGAAAAAGTTTAATAGTCCCAAACCATAAAAACTTGACAAGAATAAGACAAGTTGAAGTAATAGCTTTGATTTTACCAGTATCAAAAAAGGTTATAAATAATCTGTTGTGTTAAAAAAATTCCAAACCTAAAAAGTAGAAAAAGTTAAAAATTAAAACGATTGTAAGATAAAAATGTCTTTTTATACTCAATTCACTATCAAAATTGACAAATTTATTAAACTTGCTGCTATTTTTACCTGTAATTATCAATATTTTTTGCTCCCTTAAGTGTAAAATTTGGTTGTGGAAGGGGTATAGTATATTTTAGCAATTGTATTTAGCCCTAAATAATTGACAATCTAGCATAATTTATCCACAGTTTTTTTTAGCGATTGTATAACTAGGAAATATTTAGAATTTGACTTTAAATTGTGATTTGGATTACATATTCCCACTAAGTTTTTTATTTTTTCAAACTTAATTTTTTTTTAACACAAAGGTCTAACTATGATTATCAAAACTAACGATATCCCCAAACTTAAACATTCAGCTCGCATTTTGACCAGTATGATGTATCACCTAAAACCCCAAGTTCAAGCTGGTGTCAGTTGCGGCGTTCTTAATAAATTTGCCGAGGAGTTCATCCAAGATCACGGCGGCAAACCCAGTTTTAAAGGGCTTTATGGTTATCCTTATACCCTAATTACCGAAATTGATGATGAGGTGGTACATGGGATGAGTCCAATGTCCAAAATTATTCCCGAAAACTGCGTGATTAGTTTGGATTGTGGGGTGATCTGGGAGGGTTTATACAGTGATATGTGTATTCTTTTGACGGTTGGCAATGTTAGTGACGAAGTTCAAAAACTGGTTCAAAAAACAGAAGAATCACTTTGGGCTGGAATCAATGCTGTCAAGGCTGGTAAAACTGTTGGCGATATTGGTTTTGCGGTGGACAAAGTTCTCAAAGATGCTGGACTTGGAAATGTTTTGGATCTGGGAGGGCACGGTATTGGTTACGCACCACACAGTGAGCCACACATCACTCACGCTGGCAGGATGGGTAAAGGTGCGAGACTTTTTGAAAATCAGTCTATTTGTATTGAGCCGATGGTTACTTTGGGTAGTGGGCGAGTCAAATTTGTCACCGAAACCAACGCCGATGGCAGTTTTGAAGTGGTCAAATCATGGGAAGGAAAGCCCGCCGCACATATAGAGCATCAACTCCTTGTTACCAAAAAGGGGTGTGAAGTTTTGACCAAAATAGAGGAAAGTGAAGTTTTGAAATAAACTTAAAACAAACCAAATTCCGTACTAAACTCTGGATTGAAATTTGTTAAACTGCGTCGCCATTTGTCAGTTTGATTTTTTGTTGTGTCAAATTTTACCAAAAGTTCCATAATTTTAACCAAAAAGCTGAGAAAAAATGGACTACTCACCCTAAAAATCCCAAACCACTGAAACTTGAGAAAAGATTGTAAATATGTCATAATTAAAGAACATATACTTACAAAATCAAGTCGCAAAATTGGAATTTTCACCAGCTTTTTGGCGGTTTGGTTTAGTAAAGTTAAGGGTTGGAATTTAGATTATTACAATAATTTAAGGGTGGCTGGAGTCCTTGCTCGTGCTCAAAGTAGCTTAATTTGGCTTTATTTTTTCAATTCTTTATACCTACTTCTTAGCTTAATAGCAACACAAAGTCGGATTTTTTGGTGGTTCTGGGTAATTGCAAAAAAAATAGAATTATAAATTTGACAGAAAATAAACAAACCTTGAAGGTTAATTTAACCAGTCTTTTTAGAATTTGAT
The DNA here is from genome assembly GCA_044238065.1 of Limisphaerales bacterium. GTDB lineage: Bacteria > Patescibacteriota > JACMRA01 > JACMRA01 > JACMRA01 > JBIIDY01. The sequence continues at coordinate 1,929 of JBIIDY010000054.1, forward strand.
GTTTAATGGTGTAAATGACCAGGAATAGGAAAAAGAGTGATTTTAATTTAGCGATTTTTACTAGCTTCTTGAGACATTAGATTATATTCTGTGATGGCAGAAGTCAAAGCGTTGGGCAGTTCTACATTCTGGTAATGAATTTTTTCAAACAAATCTTGCCACATTTTCTCAGTTTTTTTGACATCAGGTTTGTAGTAATTATCAGCATAAAGAGTGCCACCAGCAAAAACTCTACTGGCTTGATCGCCGTTAAGTTGCTCGTTAATTATTTCTTTGTGAGCTCCGGGGAGCTTGGTGCCATTGGTGATTTTGAACTGGTTGACTTTATTGGTTAAAAACTCCAAAAATTCCTGTGCTTTTTGATATTTGCGAGCGGCGGCTGGGGTTTTGGTTTGCTCCACGTCTTGGAGGACTTTACGACTAATTCCATCCATAAAAAACTGTCCATATGTTCGCTTAATGTTGGGATCTAATTGCGGTAATTCAGCCACATCGTAATTCAGCCGATTATTGCGTTGTTGGATAACTTTTTCAAAACTGCGAAAATTGATCATATAAGCCAGCTTTCCTTCCAAAAACAAATCTACATTACTGGACATCTTATTATTCCAGCTGTAACGAGTGGTGCTAACATCAGCAAAATCAGCAAAAAATCTCACTGCCCGATAAGTTGGAGTGTCTTGGTTGAGTTTTCCAGAAATATTATTCCGATTACCACCAAAAGCCAAATTAAGACTGGTTTGAGTCCCAGTTTTGACATCGTCAGTATTCTTATTTGCCCCAAAAATAGGCTGACCAGTACGATAATCCCAAAGTTGTCCGCCGTTTTGAAAAATTAAAGTTGGCAAAATTTTATCCAGTTGATCTATATTTGGTTTCAACCCTTCTGGAGTTCGCCCGCCCGTTCCCAGTGCGATTGTGGTTTGAATAAATTCGTCCGTGTTGACGTTACGGCGAGTTATCATCATGGCTTGTCTGGTCATTTCCGTCCAGTCTTTGGCAGGACTAATTATCAGTTCTTGATTTAGCAGAGTTTTGTTGTAATACATCTGCAAATTGTCCACGTAGGCGGTCACGCCATAAACTTTGTCACGGTCAATAGTTTCGCGAACCACCAAATCCACAAAATTTTGCCTGTAATCGGTCAAGAGTTTACCTTTAAAAATTTCAATCGGTGCCAAAAATTCTTTGTAAGCTGGCAAATCATCATTGCGGAGACTATAAATATCAGGTCCAATTCCTCTGGCAAAATCAGAAATTAAATTTGAATAATAATTGTCGGTAAAATCTTTTTTGACAACATTTATAGTGACACCTGCGTTGCCCGGTATTTTTTGAAAATTGGCAATAATCTCTGCAATGGCGGTTTCATCATAACCTTCAGCGACTTTCCACCAGTTCAAAGTAACCGGAGAATTATCTACAACTGCCTTGGGAGCAGGTCTTGTCATCACAAAAACCACCACTCCAATGGTAATCAAAGCCACAATTCCAGCAATAATAAAATAAAGTCTTTTCTTGTCTTCAAACATAATATTTTTGATTTGTTAAATTTTTTAAAAATAATTAATTAAGTTTTTTGTTTTTCGGTTTAAAAATAAATCTTCTTAATTTTTTAGTCAAGTTTTTTAGTTTTCTCATTTTTTTTCTCATTTGAATTGTCTCAGATACTTTTCAATTATTTCATATTTCAACCCGAAATCTCTAAAATTAAAAATAGTTTGGAGTTGGTTGTAGATAATCTTCAATAAATTAATTCATCAAACCTATTTTTTCACTTTACAAATCGGGCTAAAGCCCTCACTTATGTCTCCACTCTAAGCATGTATTAATTCATGACTTCAATTATCGTTTCAAGTAAGAAGGGCTTCTTTCAAAAGTTCTATTTCCTCGTTTGTCAAAAATCTCTGTAAATTGTCAAAATCTAGCGTAGCGTGGGCACTGGGAAGCGGGGTGTGAATCGTAAAACTGGTACTTTCCTTGACTTTTTCCCATGAACCCAAAATTTTTCGCAGTTCCAACATCACGAATAAATCATGGCTTTCGTTAAGATGATAAGTGTCAAAAAGTGGCAAACCTAAAGCGTTCAAGGCTTTGACTCCACCAAGCCCCAAAAATATCTGCTGTTTTAGCCAAATGTCGCTGTCTCCAGAGTAAAGTTGATAAGAAATTTTTTGGTCTTCTGGTGAGTTTTCAGGACTTCCTGCGTCAATAAAATAAATGGGGTTTTGGTTCCCATTGACACCTTTTAGTTGATATTTCCAAATTCTGCCCAAAATTTTATTACCACTGATTTCTACCTCAAAAGTTTCTGGTAAAAGCTCATAAAAATCCTCTGGTTTCCAGTCTGACAATTCGTCTTTTTGGTTACCAAGCTCATCCAAAGATTGCTTAAAATTCCCATATTGACAAAAAAGCCCTATGCCAACCATGTTCAAACCAAGGTCAGCCCCAGATTTGAGGATGTCACCTGCCAAAATCCCCAGTCCGCCGTGATAACTTGGAATAAGATGATTAATAGCGATTTCCATAGAAAAATAGGCTACCGAAGTTTTTGGATTTTTGGTAAAATTAGGAGTTTTTGGAGAAAGGTTTGACATATTTGTTGAAAGTTAATGAAAGTTTTTGGTTTTTTTGGAGATTTGTTTTAAAAAGTTTTTTTTCGTAGTTTTTGGCCAAAAGGTTGTTAAAACTGAGTTGGAAAATCTTAAAGATTGATAAAACTATACCCTTAATCAATTACCGAACTGAATTTTCAAAGTGTTTGCCAAAATTATTTCAAACCGAAACGGCGAAAAAGTTTGTGTAGCCAATCACGACTGGGAATTTCCTCATCGTATGGCACGAATTGATTAAGATTAATTATCAAATCTCGCAAGCTAACCTCGTCTTTTTCCAGATAAAAATAATGAAAATTTTGCCCAAATTGACTGGTGTGAATCACAAATTCCAGCTTTTCCCCCAAGTCCAACATTGCCCAACCAATACACTTTGCCCAGTTGATTTTTTCCTCGCCGATAGTCATTTTTTCCTCGCTAATGGCAATCTCGACAGGTGCTGGTTTTTGCCACAAAATAAAATACAAAGCACCAGTACAAGTAAGCATTGTCAACATTCCCAAAACATCACGATAAGCCACAAAAATCAGGACGGAAATTAACACTCCCAACGCCATCACGTAATAAATTTTAAAACTATTTCGCAAGTTGACAAAACGAGAAGAAGCGGTAATTGTGAACATATTTCGTTAGTTTATTGGTGTTTATTTTTTGGTAGGAGTTGTCAAATTCAAAGTTTGCGATAAATTAACTGAAACGTTGTAAAAAGTCAATAACAAATTAAAGAAAAAAGTGAAAAAACTCTGAAAAAAGTTAATTTTTATTGTGTTGTATTTACTATTTTTATTTTTTAAAAGTTGCTAGTGGTTGGAAAAAATGTTTTAAAATTCCTAGCCAAACTCCAAGTTTTAACATTCTAAAAGATTGTCTTTAAATTGTCAAATTAGTTGTCAAATTGAAATATGCCCACGAAAATTGAAGCAAAAAGATGCTGATAGCCCAAACCGCGAAATTGAAAAATGTTTATTTTATACCCAAACCCACATTAACTTGCTACTAGTTAATTCCTAATTTTCAGGTCATTGCGAATGAGTGAATGGGTGCGGGAACGAAGAGACCAAGTGCAGGAGCAAAGCGACTAGGTGAATACAGCGAACAGAGCGTAGCGAATAGACCCAAAGGGAACAGAGGCTAACGAAGCAATCTTTCCCTGTCATTGCGAGCGAGTGAAGCAATCTTTTACAGTTTTACTAGATTTTACCATAAGATCACTTCATTTCATTCGTGATGACCCTTAATTTGCTTTTTAGTGGTTAATTCTCTTGTATGGTCTGTTTCATTCGTGATGACACCCTGACTTGTTTATACTCAAATTTTGACCAATTTACATAGATTTTAGTTTTTTTAGGCAAAAGTGTTGATTTTTATGAGTTTTGCGAGACTTTGGGAGACAAAAGATTTAGCTTCTTCTTTTCCTAGATTTTCGGTAAAAATAATTTTTGGCATAATATCTAACTCTTGAAGATATTTTTGATAAATTTCCATGGAGAATTCGTGGTCGTTTGGGTGGCTATTGTGAATCCAGATTAACTTATTTTCTTGGCTTTTCTCCACTAAAATTTGGCGAATTTCCAGCTCGTTAACTAGTGGCAACCAGTTGGTAATTGAACCTGTCGGAATGATTATTTGCTCCGAATTTAGTAATTTTTCCAAAAACCGTTTTTCGTTTTTTATATCTTCTAATTCTGTGGTTTTAATTTTCAAACTCTCTGGCAAAATTGGTTTTTCCCATTCGTCCAAAAGCTCTTCACCGACAATTTCCACAAAGCCATCACTGCCAACCAAAATTTCCCGTTGACAACTCGTCCAATTTATAAAAATATTCTGCGGTAAAACTCCACTTTGATGATAAAAATCGTTAAATTTAGCTACAACCTTGTCAAAATATGTTCTAAAAATTTCATTTTCTGATTTTTTGGAAGCACCGTTATTAAGGTTGTCAAAAGTGGTATTTTCAGCATTCAATTCAGCATTTAAATTAGCAAAACCGCCACTGATAAAACTCGCTACACCATCATTTTTTGGCTTGTAATTATCCAAAACAGCTCGCCAACTCTGCCAAATCAAAAAAGTGTGCCAAAAATAGCCCAAACTTGGCCCACGCGCCTCCAAATTCAAGTGTTTTTTACCTTTAGAGTAGATTTCAAAAGCCAGAGGCAAGTACTTTTCAAACCCTAAAACTAAATATTCCTCAAAATTAACTTGGTGGATCATCTCTGCCCACAAATCTTGCAAAGTAGTCAAATTGTCACTGCGAACATCCAAATTACTACCGATTTCTCCCAGTTTTTGTTTCCAAAAATACATCAAAATTTTGTTAAGGTCGCCACACGGCAAAATCGGCATTGCCAAAGATCCTGGCAAAGGGTGTAATATTAAGTTATCACGGTTATTTTCCCATTCCAAAATCCGCCCCCAAGTGCCGTTAAACCCACCAAAATTGACTTGTCCCCAGTCAAACGTCATTAAAAAAAACTCAAATTCACAATCGTAATTCAAAAAGTTAGCCAAAGATTGCCAACCGTGCCCGCCGCTACCCAAAATTGTAATCATAAAAATAGAATTGCCAAAAACTTTATAAAAAATATAAATAATTAAATTGAAGAATTAACTATACTTACTCCGTTACCCCTTTTTGAAGGGGTTGTGAGTGTAGCGAACGGGGATTTTTACATGAACAAAATTACTATAATAAATTAAATTAAGTCAAAACAAAAAATTAACTTTTCAAAAAAAATCTTAAAATTACATTTTACCAATTCTTACTAGTTTAGTTTTCAAAATAATGTTGGAATTTAGGGGAAAAGACTGTTGAGGAATATTTGGAAAGTTTTAGTAGAATTTAGTACCAATGAACTACCCCGACTGCTAACGCTGCCACCTCTTCATGGAAGGGGAATTTTCCCCGTCGTCAATTTGTTTCTGGTTCTTTATTTAGCAGATTTAATTGTGCAAGTGCAGTTGTCGTTCATTAGCTTGGTCGGAGTTTCAAAAACATATTCTTGGGTAATTTGTGCCAAAAACTTTTGCATTGTCTCCATCGCCACTTCTGGATGGGCTTTTTCCCGCCTTTCCATCCGCACCTCTAGCTTGACTTTATAATCTTTTTCCAAAAATTCGTCGGCTTTGCGGGCTTGGACTTGAAGATCGTGAATACTGATTCTTACCGAAACTCGCAACATTTTGAGAATATCGGTTTTGACTTTTTTTTCCGACTTTTCCACTTGGTAGCGAAACTTGCTATACTCTATCAACTTGACAATTGACGGCTCGGCTTTGGGATTGATTTCCACCAAGTCTTTGTCGGCTTCTTCGGCCATTATAAGAGCTTCTTGCTTGGACATAACACCAATCATAGTTCCATCTTCAGCGATTACACGAATTGTCTGAGCTTTGATGCGATTATTAACAGCGTAGTCCTTGGTTGGAGCAATTATTGGGCGGGGTTTTCGGCGGCGGTAATTTGTCATCAAAAAATTATAAGGTTCAAAAAAATACTAAAACTAAATAATAAAAATTTTAAATTAAAAAATAAAATAAAAAATACTAAAATTCAAGTTTGAAAAAAACTGGTTGGGTAAATCTAAAACAAGCAACTTTTAAAAAATTGTCAAGCCCTGTCAAATATCCCCAAACTCACATGAACTTACACTGGTTAATTCCTAATTTTCACGTCATTGCGGGCTTGTTTGTCATTGTGAATAAGGGTTGCGAATAGGTGCGGGAACGAAGAGACCAAGTGAACGAAGTGAACAGAGCAAAGGGAACAGAGTGTAGCGAAGCAATCTTTTAACACTTCAAGGTTTAGTTTTACTAGATTTTTACCACAAGATCACTTCATTTCATTCGTGATGACACCTTGTATTATTCAATTCGTGATGACACCCTGTAGCTTGTTTATACCCAAATTTTTACCAAGTTGCATAAATTTTAGTTTTCCAAAATTGTCAAACCCTGCCAAATAATTATAAAAATGGTAGAATTCAAATAAAAAATAAAAAATCAAAAAAGTGGAAAAATTAGATAAAAATAAGACAAAGTCAAAATAAAAATAATTGGACAAGACTCAAAAACTAAAATATACTTGCACAAAATACAAAAATGTGTTTGAGTTCCCTCTTGATTTTGTTTATGGTCAAATTCTCTTTAATCCCAAACTTTTTTAAAAACCTAATTTGTGGTTTAGGCGTACTTTTTGTCCTTTTTGGGATGTGGAGTGGCGTGGACGTGAAGGCACAAAATGTTAGTTTAACAAGTGAAGGGATTACTTGTGAGGTTGGAGTATCTTCTGGAAATATCGGAAAATGTACCAAAGGAACTGAGGAAATTAGAGGAAATTTGATGTGTGCAACATACAAAACAGCAAGTGTTGATGTGAAATTATCTTGTAAATTGGGAGCTTTAACCTTTAAGGATGAATCAACTGGGGCAACTTTTTGGCAAGGAGATGATGTTTATATTTTTAAAGATTCTAGTGGTAAAGCTATTCCTGTCAACGCATCTGTTGTTAAAGATAGTTGTAATGGTTTTGGAATTGCTAGGCTTCACCCTGTTATTATGATTATACAGGGGCAAATGAATTTTTACCAAAATTTATTAGGTAGCGAATTTAATTGTTCTGGAAGAAATACTTTTGAGGAATTTAAAAATAGTTTAAAAAGAAGTGGTGTGACGGCTGATATAGTTTCTGGTGTAGAAGGTATCGCAGTTGTAGTGCAAAAACCAATTGACCCAAAAGTTTGTAAAGACGCTACCGCAGCAGAAATAACAAGTTGGGGTAAAGCTGTCGCTGATGGTGATAAATTGCAAAATTGTGATGGAAAATTAGTTTTATTAAAAGCTGACAAAACTTTTGAAGATAAGGCTGGTGGTAAATATGACTTGAACGGCAAACCTAATACTGGTGGAGCAGGTACAACACAAGGAGACGGTTCTATAGGAGGTAGGCTTGCTAACTCTGGTATAGAAACAGCTATGAAAGGTCTCGGAGCTATTATCAACA
>JBIIDY010000181.1:0-2599 GCA_044238065.1 Limisphaerales bacterium
AAAAAAATGGATTACGGGAGCTGTGGCGAATGAGCGATAGCGAATGTGGAAGGAACGACCATACCAAGTGTATCGTAGCGAAACAGAGTGTAGTGATAGGGAAGTTCTGTGGATTTTTATTGGTTTGGGTATACAAGCTACAAGGTGTCATCACGAATGAAATGAAGTAATCTTATGGTAAAATGTCGTAAAGCTAAATATGGGGTAGACTTTATTTCCAGAGTTTCGGTTGACTTTTACAATGACTTTGAAAAAAAGTTCTAGAAAATTTTCAGGTTTTGGAAAAGTGGATTTTTATCACGAAATTAGTTTTTTGGTTAAAATTGAAGAATTAGAATTAGGAAAGAGATCTAGTTTAGTAGATTGCTTCGTGCCTCAGGGTGAGGGAAAAACCACACTCGCAATGGTGCGAAAATTAGGAATTAACTAGTACAAGTTGGTTTGGGTTTGTCTATATGTTTTTTATCAATTATCACTATTTTCCTTTTTTCAAAAATATAATAAACACCATTTCCAAATTTTAATTCTTTGATTTAACTTTTTGAGAATTTTTCACTTTTCTTAGTTTGTCCCATTTGGTCTTTTTTCATAGAATTAACTACTAAAAGTCATCTGTTTTAGGATATTTTGACGTGCCATTTCGGCAATACTATCGTCAATCAAAGTAAAATTTGGCATTTCCAGTTTGTTTTTGTAATGATTTTTTTTGGTTTGGATCGCTCGGGCCAAGAGCCAGTTTGCTAGTTGTGGATTTTTGGCAAGACAAGGTCCGTGTAAATAAGTTCCCACTACATTTCGCCAGACACAGCCTTCGTGAATTTGGTCAGTATTATCACCAAAACCAGCCAAAACCAAACCCAATGGCTGGGCAATTTCAGTTTCTTTTGCAGTTTGAGATTCTAACTTTGGGATTTTTGCAGATCTAAGAGAGGAATGTGAACTGTATTGAGACAAAGTTTGAGGTTTGGCAGAAGAGGAATTTTGGGAAAAATCGTTAATAAAGTGAGTTCGTCCGCTGTGATTTTCAAAACCGATCAATTGAGTGTTGGCTATTTCTGGAATTAGGCATTTTAGCACGATATTACCCACACAACGACTTTTCACTTTCGCATCAGGAGCAACCGTTCGAATTGGCAAAATTCCCAAACCTTGAATCATTTCCTTGTTTCCTGTGAGAAAACTTTGACCCAAAAGTTGATAACCACCACAAATTGCCAGCATCGCCACGCCAGCTTGGAGGTCGTGATAAAGTCGGTTTTTTTTGGTAAGCAAATCATCAAAAATCAACAACTGCTCCTTGTCTTGCCCGCCGCCAAGAAAGTAAAAATCCGTCTGTTCTGGTAGTTCTTGTCCCATTTCCACCGGCTGATAAACTACCTGCCAACCCATTTTTTTGAGACGGTATTTGATCGCCAAAATGTTGCCCATATCCCCATAAAGTGCCATTTTTTTGGGATAAAGATGTGTCAAATAAAAAGTTTGGAGCATAATTTCTTGGAAACAGCCTTGAAAAAGTAAATATAAATAACCAAGAATTAAATTCCATAAATTGTCAATCACTTCACCCTATTCTAAGCCTGCTCATAGTTCTTCTATTCATAACAGAGTTTATTGTCTTAAAATTTCAGATTTGCTACTAAATTTTAACAGTATTTTGAAAATTAAATCTGTTTTGAAACATAAGACTTCTTGTAATCAAAAAAAAGCATAAAAATATGAAAATTATGATTAAATTTCAAGTCAAAATGTAGCTCAAAACCCCTTTTTGAAGGACTTGTTGGCAAAGCAACTTGTCTGGAGTGAAACGACTGGGTCAACACGTAGCGATGTCTATTTTCTGAAAGAAATGGATTGAACGCAGTGATTGGGGGGGGGATTTTTGTGTTAAAAAGTTTCACTGCAAGAGGTCTATAATACTCTAGAAAATTTTTAAGGTTGGAGAGCAGTTGAAATTCCAAAAAGTTTGGTCAAAATATTTTTGATTTTTCCTGATATTGGCTTGTGATATTTTTTTTCAAATTTTTATTTCTTGGCTTATATTAGGCTTTTTTCTGCTCTTGCCTAAAGGTTTTTTTTGTGCTATATTTACGGAGAATTTCTAGTATTTTACATTTTGACGATATGAATTCTTCCACACTTCCCAAAAAACAACTCTCCATCTCTCTAAATCGTGAATTTTATGAAGAATTAAACCTAATTCCTGCCCGCCGCAGCACTGGCAAAACTTTCAAAAGAAACAGCGATCAGTATCAATTACTACTGGAAGACTCCCAAAAATCCGCCAAAATAAAGTCCAAAATCAGCCTTGGTCAAAAGCTTGGCACATTTCAAAAAAACCTGGTTGAAAAAATACGAACATTTTTCTCAAATTTAATCTCAACTATTGCTAATTTACCTGTAATTCGTGATGTTTTAGATATTTGTAAATTTTTATTTTCCCCAAGGAATTCCAGATGCCGCCGCTATAATAAGTTTTAATTTTTGATCCAAAATTTTATTGTATACCCAAACCATCTTGTGCTAGTTAATTCGTAATTTTCAGACCATTACCAGTTTGTTTGTCATTGCGAATGAGTGTAACGAATGAGTGCGGGAACGA
>JBIIDY010000055.1:0-9437 GCA_044238065.1 Limisphaerales bacterium
TTTTATTTGAGCTATTTTGTTTGAAAAAAGTAATGACTTTTAACCTCAAATCGTTGCTATAGCGAGACATATTTAAACTGTAGAAAATATTTTACTTTTTGTAAAGGTTTAATAGGGATTGGCTATACCAAATATAAATACATAAAAAAAGGAGAGTTTGAGCAAAAATTAAAGCAAAGGAAAGTAGGGGAAATTCCAGGAGCTAAACAACTATGTGATTGGAGTATTTTTAGGGAAATTATAAAAGAGCATAAAAAGATAATTCAGGAAAATAGATCAGAAGCAGGAAAAATTAGTAAAATTGGTATTCCACAAGGCTCTCCACTTAGCCCACTTTTGGCTAACATCTATTTAATGGATTTTGATTTAGAGTTAAATAAAGAAATTATAAATGAAAATGCTTTTTACAGAAGGTATTCTGACGATATAGCTTTGGTTTGTAAAAAAGATAAAGAAGAATTTTTTAAAGTCAAAATTAAAGAGTTGTTAGAAAAAGAAGGTTTGGAAATCAAAGACACAAAAACTAAAATAAAATATGATGGTGATAATTTTGAATATCTAGGTTGGGAGTTTTTACCAAATCAAACAAATAAAAGGCTTATCAAAAAAGCTACTATTACAAAATATCACGCTAAAATGAGAGCAAGTATTTATCAAGAAATTAAATCTAATTATCATAAAGCAAAGAAATTAAAAAAAACTAGACTTAAAATAGATACAAAAAAACTCTATAATACCTACTTAAATGAAAATAAATTAAATTTTGTCTCATATATAAATAATTCTAAAATAGATGAAAAATTACAAATTGAAGGACAAATTAAAAATAATCGTAAAAAATTCTTTAAGATTTTGAAAAGTGGTTGCAATTGGTACAATATGAAATTGCTTAAAAAAACCTACTAGAACCAACTAAAATCTCTTAAACCAAGCTAACCCTTACTCGCGTCTTGCTCCTGGATTTTGAGTAAATCTTTGGGGTTGGTGGTGATGAGTCGGTGTTCGGTGGGAAAAGCGATTATTTCAATGGCGACGTGGCGAGGCCCGGCAAAAAAGATACCTTGTCCAAGCCCTGATTGCAAAAGAACCTGTTTTTCACCACCAGTTAAAGCAAAAGTTTCGCCCACACCGTCAATGGCTGCCGTGGATTGCTTCAAAAGAATTTTCATCGCGGCGTTAGTTATGATGGGTTTGCCAAGTGGAGAGTTGAGAAAGTCGCCAACATCTTGGGTGATAGTGGTAATTCCAAGGTAATATTTACGGGCTCTTTTGGCAAGGCTAAACAGGAAGCGGGCAGAATCTTCGTATTGCATCATAATCCACGCCTCATCAATTGCCAAAATTCTCTTTTTCAAACTGGTACGAATCTCTGTCCAGACAAACTTGAGCAGAATATACATCGCGATCGGTCTAAGGGTCTCTTGTAAATCACGGATATTGAACACGATAAAATCATTTTTGACATTAATGTTGGTAGGTTTATTAAAAAGTCCAGAAAAAGTCCCTTCGGTGTAGCGGTAAAGCCGTTGTGCTAGCGAATCTCCCCCAATAATTCCTTGTAGAATTTCTACCAAATCAGTCATCGTCGGCGGAGTAATGCGGGAAATATCGGAGTTGTCGGTAATGTCTCTTTTGCTGTAGCACTCTTTGATCGCCCTTTCCATAATACCAACTTCCGTCGGGTTCAGTTTGCCCAGCATCAGGCTCATCAAACCCATCAAGTCAATAATTGCGGTGCGGATAATGTCAGCAGTGGACTCCCCAGGCAATGGTTTGGGAAGATCAAAGGGGTTAATACGGTTGTTGGAATTGAGGCTCATATTGATATAAGTTCCACCCAAAGTATCCGCCAAAACCTTATATTCTTGCTCCGGATCAACAACGATAACTGCTACTCCTAGCATAAGGGAACGTAAAATTTCCAATTTGACAGCGTAGCTTTTCCCAGCTCCAGAGGTTGCAAAGACCAAAGAATTAGCATTTTCTAGCTCAAAACGGTCAAAAATAATCAAGGAAGAATTATGCCGATTGATACCATAAAGAATCCCGGTATCGCTGGATAAATCACTGGAAACAAAAGGAAAACAAGCTGACAATGGACCCGTGTTAAGATTGCTAATTACGTCCAAATCATCTTTCAAAATCGGCAAACTGGCGTTAAATCCATCATCCATTTGGAGAGCAGCTCGTTTGAGAATAATACTTTGCTGGCTCAAAATTCCCTCCACGGCTTGGCTATTTTTTTCCAGTTCATCCAGAGAATCCCCATAAACAGTGATATAAACCCCGGTTCTAAAAAACTTTTCCACCCCTTGCTGAATAGCATCTCGCAATCCTTCCACATCCCGATAAGCGGTTTCCAGGGCAGGATCACGGGCTTTGCCTTGCTCGGCGTTAATTTGGAGACTGGCTTGAATTTTGGCAACTTTTCCTTTGAGATCCCGCAAAACATCCCCAGAATCTCTCGGATAAATAAAAATAGAAATATCCATCTGCAAATCGGCGTTCACGAGGCCTTCCAGCCAACCCATATTGATGATACGAGGGTAGATGAGAATGAAAAAACTTCGGGTCATTTTGGTATTGAGTTCCATATAACCACTGTTAATTTTGACACCACTTGGAGCAATCAAATCACGGATAGTGGAAATGCCTTCTCGATACGCCCGCTCGTTATCAATCAAGGCTTTTTGAATTTCAATTTCAGTTTTAATGACTTCTTTGCGGAGTTCTGACGGGTTAAGGCTTTTGAGGTAGGCGACACTTTCTCTGTCCAAAACTGGCTGAATGACTGGCTGATTTTCCTTTTTGCCAAAACCAAAAAAACCGTTGCTTCTACCCTGATTATTTTGTGGACCGTTTTGTGGAGTATTTTGAAAATTACCTCTTTGCGGTTGATTTTGCTGTGGTTGGGTTTGCGGTTGAGACTGAATTTGAGACCTGTTTTGTGCGAAATTTGGGGAAAAATTAGACTGATTTTGATTACTATTTGCGTTGCCAAAATTACCGTTTGGAAATGAATTTACTGGATTATTTTGGTTATTGTTTGGGTTGTTAAATCGGTTTTGAGAAGGCTGAAAAGCTCCGTTAAATCCAGGAATTTCTTGACTGTTATTAAATTGACTTTGATTAGAATTAGGTGAAAAATTGGCTGAAAAATTGGAACTATTTTGATTGGAATTGCCAAAATTATTCTGATAATTATCCGAAAGACTACTACCCCCACTTCGTAAATTATTCCTAGAATTGACTGCACCTTGACTTACAAGTTTTTGATTTCCTTGATTATTATTAAAGTATCCTGTATTTCCTGATGGATTGGTGTTGAATTGTTGATTTTGATTTGAAGAAATATTTTGTCCAGCTGCTGGTAGGTTTTGATTTTTGAGCGGGTTATTATCCAGTGGATTTGGAGGCTGTGCGAACGGATTTGGTTCGTTGAATGGGTTAGCTTTTTGTCCGTAATTGCCGTAAGAACCACTAGTTTTGGCATTTTGCTGAAGCTCTTTTCCCAAATCAAAATTTTGGTTAACTGGCTTGAAGGTGCCTTCCGCTGGCCCAAAGTTAGTTTTGTTTTGGTTGTTGTAATTATTGCCAGGATTAGTTTGGTTATAAGCCACGCCAACACCTTTTCCCGTAGTAGGAACGCCCCGAGCTGGAGCAGGATTTACCCGTGGATTAGTAGAAACAGAGCCGTTAGAGTTCATAACAACAGTGTGAATGTTTTTTTGATTTTCGGCAAGTTAGATTTTTTTTTGCTGTACCCAAACTCACACCAACTTAAATTTTCGCGTCATTGCCATTTTTTCCCGTCATTGCGATGTACGAAGCACTCTTTTAACACTTCATATTTAGATCACTTCATTTTATTCGTGATGACACCATGTAGCTTTGTTCTTTATTGGTTAAGTTAATTATTTTTTATTCGTGATAGCCTTGACCTCATTCTTTTTATTTTTCAAGATTAAAGCTCTGATATTTACAAACTTTTTTCAAAATTATCAAGTGCGAGTTAATGCTGGTTTGGGTATAGTAAAAATTGTTTTGACCAAAAAGCTCTGTTTAGGGAGTAGTTTAGAGTAGTTTAAATTTTAGATTTTAGTTTTTTTGACAAATTTAGAAAGTTTAGTTTTTGTTCATTTACCAAACTTTAATTACTTTAATTTTATTTTTATGTCTGATAATCAAACCAAACAAAGTTTTCAGGTTTTACTTTATTACAAATACACTAATTTGGAAAATCTGGAAGAGCTGCTTTCGCAACACAAAGAAATCACGAAAGAGTTGGGTTTGACAGGTAGAATTTTGATCGGTAAAGAGGGTATAAACGGCACGGTGGAAGGCACGGTGGAAAATACTCAAAAATTCCAAGAATGGCTAACCAAAATGCCACAATTCCAAGATGTGGAGTTCAAAATTAGCCCAAGCGAAGGTCAATCTTTTCCCAAAATGTCGGTCAAAATCAGAGAGGAAATCGTCGCTGGACACACCAAAGTTAACCCAAGTGAAATCACTGGGAAATATCTGGAGCCAAGTGAATTACAAAATTGGTTTGAGACAGGCAAGGAGTTTTATATCATTGATATGCGAAATGATTACGAGCAGCAAGGTGGACATTTCAAAAATTCCATTTTACCGCCACTTGGTCATTTTCGGGATTTGCCAGAGATTTTGGACACAATCAGTCATCTCAAAGATAAAACGGTTTTGCCAGTTTGTACCGGCGGCGTGCGTTGTGAGACAGCGAGTGGTTTTTTGTTGAAACATGGATTTACTGATGTTTGGCAGATAAAGGGGGGAATTTTTCGCTATTTGGAAGAGTATCCTAACCAGCATTTTCTTGGCAAATTATATGTTTTTGATAAACGAATGCTTTTAAGTTTTGGGCAAAAATCAATCGGGAAATGCCAAATTTGCGGTGTGGATTCAGAAAATTATGTCAATATCGTGGATTCAAAAATTCCTAAAATTATGGAAAATACAGTGAGAAAAAATTGTAAAAAACACCTGATTTGCTGTGAAGAATGTATCGCCAAAGGTTTGGTTGTTTTGCAAAATTAAAATCAAGATGAGGGTCATCACGAATGAAATGTGACCTTGTGGTAAAATCTAGTAAAGTTAAAAAAGATTGCTTCGCTCACTCGCAATGACAGGGAAAGATTGCTTCTTTAGCCTCTGTTTCCTTTGTGCCTGTTCGCTACGCTCTGTTCACTGTGTTCGCCTAGTCGCTTTGCTCCTGCGCCTGGTCTCTTCGTTCCCTAACCCATACACTCATTCGCAATGACCAGGAAGACGAAATGGTGTGAAAATCATGAATTACCAAGTGTAAGATTAATGTGGGTTTTGGTATAACAGCAAAATAACCGACAATCTATACTTGACTTGATTTAATTTTTGGTATAAAATAAGCTAATTCATAATTTTTTTGTAAATTAAACTTGAAAAAATAAAAAGCCCTAAGTTTTATGCTAAATAATCTTGAAAAATATCCACAAAATCCGCTGGAATGGTATAATTTTTTGAGCAGTTTGGCTGTGGATTATTGGCAAGATCACCAAACGGAAATTAGACTGGTTTTAGCTATTTCTGTAGCTTTGTCGGTGGTTTTTTATCTGATGCTTGGGCGAATACGTCGCCATATTTTGGTAGATCTAGGGCATCATAAGTGGATTATCAAGTAGGTTTTTAATTTCAAAATCTTTTAATTCTGAATAAAGTAAAAATGCAATCAGCCAAGAACCAAAAACACCAAAACTTGACAATAATTTTGAATTTTCTTTTGTTCGGTTTATAATTTTTTTATTTTTTTAATAATTTTTCCAAATATGTTTGAAACTTTTAGCAAAAAATTTGAGTCAGTTTTCAGGGTAATTTTTATTGTTTGGGTCTGTTTTTGGGGTGTTATCAACTTTGCTGACCTACTTTACCAATACGCTTCTTTTAATAATTCAGCTAAACAAACAACTGCCGAACTTGGACAATGGTGGTTGATGACTTTTGGCAATCTTGTTACCGTGACTTTGGGTGTGATTTTACTATTTTTGATGTCAGCGGTGCCCAGATTAATTGAAACTCACAAAACGATTAAAACTATTACTTTAATGACGATTTTAACTTGTTTTTATTACCTTACATTCACAATGATTAAAATTTTTATCTCCATTATTTACAAATCGCCAGAACAGGCTTTTCGTGACTTGATTGGTTTGTCTATGTGGCTGATGCCGAGTATTATTTTGCTGATTATTCATATGTTTTATTACTCCAACCTTCGGGTTTATAACCAAGAACTGGCTGAAAGCAAGGAAATAAAAACGGCGTAAATTAAATTGCGAACTAAACCCAAACCAAATTGATTTAATTTTTTAGCAAATTTAAAAGTAAGATAGTAGAAATAAAAATTTATTTTAAACCTATTATTTTGAAATTCTGGGAATTACTTTCCAGTTTTTTTATTGACAATTTTTAAAGAAATGATAAGAATGAGATGATTTTCAATTTGGCCCAAAACTTAGTCCAAAAATACACAAACACAACACAAATAAAACGGAAACAAAACCCAATTTGACTGAAAAATTATTCACAAAAGCTCTTTGCAAAATTCCTTCATTATGGAAGTTACAATAAAAAACTTTATTATCAATCTTGCCAAAGAAATTCTTGGTGCTGGTATTGACAATGATATCACTATTACGGTTGAAAAAGAGGCTACACAGTGGCGTTTTACTTTTGTTTGTGACCAGGATTTGGAAAAAATTTTGACAGTGGAAAATGGTAGGACTTTATTTGCTTTTCAACATATTATCAGGGCGTCCGTTCACCAAAAATTCCCAGAAAGTCGTTATCATTTTATTTTTGATTTGGCCAATTTTAGAAAAAATCGTGAAAATATTATAATTCAATTTATCCCTAATTTGGTTAACGAAGTTATCATTAAAAAAGGCAAAACTATAGTTATCAAATCTCTTTCTGGCTATGAAAGATTGCTCATTCATACGGAATTAAAGGGGATTCGTGGCGTTCAGACGATGAGTTTTGGTGTCCAAAGCGAGCGAAAATTGATTATTCTACCAACTTCAGAAACTGGAACTTTGGGTCTAGAAAATTCGGTGGTTTTATCCCTTGAGAATTTATCCCAATTCTTGGAAGATGAGGACAAAGATAGCAAATGAAAATAGTAATTATTAGAGTTAAATGAGGGTCAAATATCAAATTTTACATCCTATTTCGTTGCTATTTTTTCATTGTTTTGGATTATAATAACTTGAAAAAGTCATAAAAAATTCTAATTTTAAGCCCAAAAATAAAAAGTGAAACCAAAAATAACTTGACAAAATTTATCTTTTTACTAACATTTCTTTTAGCTTTCAGTCAATGAATAATTCTTGACATTCAAGCGATAAGTAAGCCTGTTGTAAGTATTTATGGAGAGGTGGCTGAGTGGTCGAAAGTACCTCACTGCTAACGAGGCGTTCCTTAAACAAGAACCCAGGGTTCGAATCCCTGCCTCTCCGCCAAAAAAAGCAAAGAACTTAAGAATTCCAAGATATTTATTTCAACGTTAAATCCATAATTTAATCTAATTTCCAAATTATCTCAATCAAATATGAGCGATAAATTAACTAAAACCACTGACAATAAAACTACTGCTAAATACTATTATGGTGTTGGCAGACGCAAAACATCAACCGCACGAGCTAAATTTTATGAAAGTCAAGATGAGCTGGTAATAATGGTCAACAAGCAAACTCTAAAAACTTATTTTCAAGACTATTACGCTAAAGTTATCACTGATGCAGCCAATAAAATTGGACTTAAAAATGGTGTTTTACACTTTTTTATCAAAGGTGGAGGAACAATGGCACAGTCGGAAGCAGCTAGACTTGCTATGGTCAAAGCCCTTCGTCTTTTTGATCCAGAATACGGTAAAATGGCGAGAACTTTTGGCTTTATAACTAGCGATAATCGCATTGTCTATCCAAAACAGGCTGGAAAACGCAAAGCTCGCAAAGTAGAACAATGGAGCAAACGTTAGTTTTGGCAGTTTTCACCAATCCTTAAATAATTTATTTTACAAGTATTTTTACAATTTAATTTTTACAAATAAACCATTATGGCTACCAAAAAAGCAGGAGGCTCGATACAAACAGGCAGAGATTCCATTTCAAAAAGACTTGGCGTTAAAATATTCGGAAGTCAAAAAGTCAAATCAGGCAACATTCTTGTTCGCCAACGAGGCACCAAATTTCACGCAGGCGTCAATGTCAAAAGAACTGCTGATGACACTTTAATCGCACTTTGTGATGGTGTTTTGGAATTTAAGAAAAAGAAAGTTTTGGCATTCACAGGAAACTTGGTCAAAAGAACTTATCTTAATATCGTTGTTAGTTAATCTTTTACTTTCATAGCGAAAGAATTATTCAAACATCTGATATTTAGCAAATTTTTTATTTTTTTTCTTTTTAGGCAATTGTCTGTACATTTACCTTTTGAAGAACTAAGAATTTGAAATAAGGTTTTTAAAGTTGAAGCACCAAAAGAGATTATATTTTGTGAGAAATTTGCAACAAGAATTATTCTAAAATACAGAATGGAAAATTGTAGAATTTTTTAAACGATTTAATCAAATAATTATGGGCAAAATTAACCAGACTTACAATAGATTTGGTTTTTTTTGTTTGGCGTTTTTTTTGGGTTTATGGCTAGTTTATCCTTATATTCAGGCGGAAATTTTATCAAATCTATATTTAGAACAAATCAATGGAATAAAAATTTGCCAAAAACAACGAAGTGATGATCTTAAAAATTTAAAATTAATTCGCTACAACCCCAACCGTGGTGAGGCAGTTTTGGACTGTATTTATATTGATTCTCGATTTAATGTAAGAATGAATCTCTCAAAAAGAAAAGATAGTTGGGAGGCTAACTTGATAATTTTACTCAATAAACCAAGTAATTTATACTGGCCAATTTATTTTTAACCCTTTTTCATAATTAAAATCCCAATTTGAAAATCCTGAAAAATAAGATATCCCAAAACCACATTAACTCACACTTGGTAATTTTGAAAAAATAAAATCTATACTAGTTGGTAATAATTTGGGTATAAACAAGTCACAGGGTGTCATCCACGAGTGAAACAGACACACAAGAGAATTAACCAGTCAAAAGCAAATTAAGAGTCATCACGAATAAAATAATACAGGGTGTCATCACGAATAAAATGAAGTGATCTAGTGGCAAAATCTAGTAAAGCTAAATATGGAGTTTAATAGATTGCTTCGTACCTCGCAATGACGTGAAAATTACGATATAGCCAATTCCTATAGCACCTTTACGAAAAAGTAAAAATCAGCGAAATGTTAAATTACCCAATTTATCAGTAAATTAAAAAGAATAATAGAAAATTTATACTTTTCAAAATGACTAAAAAAATG
>JBIIDY010000057.1:0-9350 GCA_044238065.1 Limisphaerales bacterium
AGATGGTAACCTTACTTGGCTAAGGAATATAAATGAAAATATTATTAGTATTGATTTTTTAACACAATGGTTGAAATCAAATTTTTTCAAAAGACAAATATTAAATAATAATATTGGTGCCGTGCAAAAAGCAATCACAATAGACTACTTAAAAAAAGTGAATATTACTTTGCCTGATTTACCCTCCCAGCAAAAAATCGCCTCAATCCTCTCTACTCTTGATGCCAAAATCGAACTCAACAACAAAATCAATACCGAACTGGAAGCTATGGCAAAGACTTTGTATGACTACTGGTTTGTACAGTTTGACTTTCCAAACGAAAACGGCAAGCCCTACAAGTCTAGTGGTGGCGAGATGGTGTGGAGTGAGGAGCTAAAAAGAGAGATACCGATTGGGTGGGAGGTGAATACATTAGGAGAGACTTGTGAAATATACCAACCACAAACAATTTCTGAAAAAGATTGTGTAGAAAATGGAAAATATTTTGTACATGGTTCAAACGGAATAATTGGAAAATATGATAGATATAATCATGAAGACTCGGAGATTATAGTTTCTTGTCGTGGAGATTGTGGAAACATTCACCGTACTTTACCTAAAATGTGGATCACTGGGAATGCTATGGTTTTCAAAATGCTAGATAAAACTATTCATAACGAATTCTTATACCAAGCATTAAGACATTCTGGTATAAAAAATATTTCAAGCGGTTCAGTTCAAGGACAAATAACAAGAACTAATGTTTCACCATTAAAAATTATAATTCCTAAAAAAAAGATCATTGATAAGTTTTCTAAGATTGCAAAACATATTGTTTCAAAAAAACTTTTAATTAACAAAGAAAAACAAACCCTTTCCCATCTTCGTGATTTCCTTTTGCCGATGCTGATGAATGGGCAGGTGGTGATAAGGTAAGGCTTTCCAAATCTCCAAAAACTCCTCTTCTATTCCATACTTTTCCTTTTCCACCGCTGACCGACAAATACAAGCAAGCCTTGGAGCAGTGTGTCGATAATGTGATTTTTACCCGTGAAGAATATCCAGAATTGACTTTAGCCCAGCTCTATGACCCCAAGAAAATGCCTGAAAATCTGCGCCATGCCCACAATAGTTTAGACACTGCCATTGACACCATTTATATGCGACATTTGGGCAGATACAAGCCTTTTGAAACCGACGGCGAACGGCTGGAAGTACTCTTTGAAATGTACCAAAAAATGACAACATAATAACAAGCTAAAAAATAAAAAATAATTATCAATTTGAAATCTCCATTTCTTTTTCAAGAGGATTTTTCAGTTTTTCTTGACGGTTTTTGATTTATTTTGTAGGTTTTTGACAAGTTTATTTTCTGTTTTATTTTTGGAAATCTTACCAAATCTTGATTTATTTTTAGGATTTTACCTTCAATTTTACTACAATTTTATCTTCAAATTATGCCATTTACATATAATTTTCAAACCGACGATGAACTAATTTTTCAAAAATGGGATTTGGCTAAAATTGGCAGTTCCGTGCTTGATAGTCAAAAAACCTCGCAAAAGACTTGGACAGTTGTGATGCCACCACCAAACTTGACTGGAAACTTGCACGCCGGACATGCTTTGGAGCATTATTTGATGGACAGTTTGTCTCGCTTTGAACGCCAAAATCTGGAAAATTATCAAGGCAAACAAGTTTTGTATTATCCAGGGATTGACCACGCTGGCATTCAGCTGGAAGGAGTTATTAATAAACTGGTTAATCAAGGTGAGTTTGACGAATTCCTCAAAAGCAAACTTGGGGAAAATTTTGGAATCTTTACTAGTCAAAATAAGTCAGATCGGGCAAACTGGCTCAAAAAAAACTACGCCGATATTTGGCTAGAATGTGCCTGGAGTAAGGTGAGCTTGTGGCGGGATAACCAAAAAACCCAGTCAATGATTTTGGGGGATTCACCAGATTGGGACAAGCAGCTCTTTACGCTGGATGATCAGGCAGTTAAGATGGTCAATTACGCTTTTATCAAGTATTGGCAAGATGGAATTATCTACCGCGATTCTTATTTGATCAACTGGTCGGTGGCTTTACAAACGGCTTTATCGGATGTCCCAGAAGATATTGGTCGGGAAGAAAGGGTTGATCCGCTGGTTACTTTTGAATATGAGGCTTTGAGTTTCAACTTTAAAAACCCCAGTGACAAAACCAAGTTTAGCGATTTGGTAGAATTTTTTAAACCTTGTGATCAGTGGCCAAGATTGAGGCTTTCCACCGTGCGAATAGAGACTAAATTTACCGATTTGGCAGTGGCGATGCACCCCAGCAAATTCCCAGATTATTTTAACCAAAAAATGCTAACTCAAGAAATTCAAGGCGATTTATTAGAGAAATTTCAAGAATTTTTGAAAGCTATTCAAAGCGATCAAATTGAGGTTTTTTACCATTTGCCAGCCCTTCAATCCGCCCCAATCAAACTGATTTTTTCGGATAAAGTTGACGCCAGTTTTGGCACGGGAATTGTCAAAGTTACACCAGGTCACGACCTTTTTGATTATAATTTATACAGTGAGTTTGTCCAAAAAGGCATTTTAGAAAACAAACCGATCCAAACTTGTATTGGCAGAGACGGCAAATTGACCGATATTTGTGGCGAGTTTGCGGGTTTGGAAGTGGAAAAAGCTCGTCCGTTAATTCTCAAAAGACTTTTGGAAACAGGTTATATAGCCACCAAAACCCAAGCCTAAGTCAAGCCTACATTGAATAAAAAATTGGAAAAACTGATTGGAAATTGACAACTGAAAATTATTGATTAACTTTGGTTTCAGCGGTACCAAAAATTCCCCTCAAGAGGGGTGGCGGTTTGAAAAACTGACGGGGTGTTTCGTGATTAGGGCGTTTTCAGTATTACAGTTTAATTTTTACTGACTCAAAATCTCTAAAGACTATTTTTAGCTTTTTCAGTATTTATAGTCAATTACCGCTATTTCATTTTTCCAATTTTTAGTTCCAAGTTTTAACTTGTTTTCAGTTAATTTGGATTGTCCAGCCTTTGTACTCGTCGTTTTCTCCCTGATAATTTTCCGTGATAATTTGGTTGAAAGTTTTTTGTAGTTTTTCAAAAATTGGCTTTTTTTCTGGTAAAATGTAGTTTTCTATCTGGTTAATTGGCGTAATCTGGGCTGCTGTTCCTGTCAAAAAAACCTCCTCTGCTACCAAAAGCTCCGATTTGTCCACCGCTCGCTCCAGTACCTTGATACCCAGATTTTGGGCAATTTGGATCAAGCTAATTCTGGTAATTCCTTCCAAAATATCTTGATCCACGGACGGCGTTATTAAGACTTTTTCCCCACCAATTTCTCGCACCAAAAATAAATTCATTCCCGTTCCTTCGCAGACTTTGCCTTTAGAATTGAGCAAAATTGCCTCCTCAAAACCACGACTAACCGCTTCCGTTTTGGCAAGAGCAGAGGTGATATAACCGCCACTAATTTTGCCACGCATCGGAAAACTGGCGTCACTTTGCCTCATCCACGAACTAAAACAAACCTTGACCCCGTCTTTGGACAAATAATCCCCCAGCTCCAAACCGTAAATCAAAAAGTCAAATTCTGTCTCGTGAAGTCTAGGCGAAATCCCCAAATCAGAGACATAAACCAGCGGGCGGATATAAAATGAATTGTCGGTTTTGGCAAGGTTTTGCTCGGTAAATTGGATAATTTTTTGCTTAATTTTCTCAAGCCCTATTGAATATCCCAAAAATTTGGCACTTTGACTCAGTCTTTTAGCGTGCAGATCCAACCTAAAAAGAGTCGCAGTTTTGCCATTAGAACTATCAACAAAAGCCCGCAAACCACCAAAAGCCGCCGTTCCGTAATGCAAAGCGCCCGTGGCAATAGAAATTTTGGCCTCCTCAAAGGGTAAAAACTGATCTTGAAAATAGGCAATCGGTAAAAAATTAGTCTTCATAAAATGTTATTTTTAAGTTGGAAAAAGTGGAAATTCTTGACGGAAATTCTTCATTTTAAAATACGCTTTGCGATAAAAAAGCTGTGAATAAAATAGCTCAAGTTGTCAATTTTGGGGTAAATCCAACAAATTAAATTTTTGTAGCAAATCTACTGTTTCGTTTAGACAATTGATTACTTCCAAAAGCCATTGTTTTTCTTGCAAATTAAGCGACCTTTCCATGTCTTTAAGTCTATTTTTCCACAAAGTTGCCAAAACTTGATAACCTCCAATTTTGTATTCCCACACTTCTGGGCTAACTCCAACAATAGCTTCCCCGTGTTGTAAATACCAGATTTGTTTGTTTTCATCATAAACCCCTATTTTTTCAAAGACCATCTTTTCAAATCTAATTTCTGGATTCTTTGGCACATTTTTAAAAAGATGTAAATCAATCAGTTTTTGACCTAAAGCTGCTACTTTTTCAAACTCTTCTTTGGAAACTTCAAAATTGATGCGAGGAAAATCGTATTGCAAAAACTCAAAGTATTTTTCACCGTAAGTAGGATTGTGTAAAAAGCCATAAATATAAGCAAAAACCTGTTTTTCCCAACCTTCAAAGTCGAGCTGGAATTTAGTTTTGATGTAGTTTTGGAATTTGTCCGTAAAATTGATTTCCACCAAACTTTCTTGTTTTTGTTCCAAATTTAAAGCTGTTTGTTCTTTATTTTCCTTTTCCTTCTGATCTTTGAGAATGTAAAGCGGACAAAGATTAGCATTGGCATATGTAGCTTCAAAAAAACAACTTTCAGTGATTTTATCGGTTACAAAAAAGTAAGAAAAAGGTTTTTTACGATTTTGTCGCTTTACGATTAGGGTTGGATTGTAGGTAATTTGAGAGTTGTAAGTTTTGGCAAAAATATCTTTTCTAGCTCTTTGTACAATTTGATTTTCAAAATACAACCAACGAACATCAAAAGGTCGGTATAAACATTTTACAATTAAATCTTCTTTTAGACTAAACTTTTTTCTAAAACCTTCAACATTAAAACCTTCAACATCCTTCAATTCATATTTTTCGCTCAAATAATACAAAGAATTATTAAAATTCCAATAATCTTTTAATCTTTGAATTAAGCTATTTTTATCCACATCAAAAACAAAGTGATCACGGTGAGTTTTAACCCCATTAGTTGTTTCCCTAAAAATCTCCACAATGCTCCACCAGCTCTTATATTCCGTATTTTGCGACACTGGATGAAGTTGAAAGTTGGGACTTTTTGGCTCTAGTTTGGTATAATTTTCGTTTTTTAATTCCAATTCCGCAATTTCTTTGAGTTTATTTTCTCTGTTATTCAAACTCACTTCGTTGTGATAAATTTTGGCAGTTGCGTATCTTTCTAACTCTTTAAACAATGCTAAATTTTTTTCTTTTGCAGATTTTAATTGTCTGTTTTTAGCTATTTCTATTTTAACTTTGCGACTTTGGCTAATTCTGGAATTAGGGTTATCTAAATTATTATCCTTATCATTTTTGACCAAAAAGAAAATACAAACCCCAGAATCTTTAATTCCAAAAACATTTTGATCTTTTTCACCTTCATTAAGTGTTAAAATTCTACCGTGTAAATCGGTAATGTAGATTTTATCATAAACAGTCAAAAGCTCTTGACGGACTAATTTCATCGTAGGGCTATCCAAAAAACTATTTCCGGCTACCATTGCCACAATCCCAGTGCCATTTTGCTCTATTTTTGCTGTTGACCAAGCCAAAAACTTGATATAATCATTATCCACATTGTGTTTTGTTTCAAAATTACCTTGATCGTTGACTAAAGCTTTTTTATAATTTTCCAAATACTGATGAATATTTTTAAATTCGCTACCGATATTCTCACTTTTTCCATTGTAGGGTGGATTTCCCAAAATCACTAACACTTTGCCGTCTTTAACTTCATTAGTTTCATTAACTTCTTTGGTCAGCTTTTCAAAACCATAAATTAAATCTTTTTTATCACTTATATCTTTAAGGCTGTTGGTGAGATAAAGTCTAAAACCGGGCTTAAAACTGTTTTTTTGAGTTTGAGGTAGAATTGGATATTTGGCTAAAATTTCTGCTGGATTTAGTCCAAAATTTTCCATTTGTCTAGCAAGTTTTAGATGAGCCATAACATAGCTTGGAAGTTGAATTTCAAAGCCAAAAACATTGGATAAAATAAAATCTTGATAAATTTCTTTGGTTAAATTCGGGTTAGATTTGATAATTTCGTCAATCAAATAAAATAAAAAAGTACCAGTACCAACAGCGGGATCAAGCCAAACCACTTCTGGATCAATAGCGTTCTTGTCAAGCTCATTTTTAAGTAATTTGATGGTGGATTGAACAATAAATTTGACTACTGGCTCTGGTGTATAATAAACTCCAAGTTTAGCCTTTGCTTCTGGTTTGAAATATTTTAAAAAAGTTTCGTAGAAGTGGTAAATTGGGTGATAAGTTCGCCTTAATTCTTCTTGAATACTGGTAATATCAGATTTAAGAACTACATTTAGAACATCTTCCACAGCTTTATAAATTTGCCTTGATTCACCCTTAGTTTCACCAAATCTTCCAAAGAATTGTTTCAAAATGGGAATGTATTCTGGAATGTTGTTAATAATATCATTACTTGTTTTAATTTCGTTAGAATTGTCTAATTTAGTAATCAAAGCCGAATAAGCAATAGTTTCAGCATACAATGAGGCAAATTTATTTAATTGTAGATTTTGATCAAAGGTATTTTTGAGAGTTTCCCAAAGAGTAAAAAGTATTTCATTTTCAGCCGTCTGACCCTCTTCTAAAGAAATGTCTAAGACATATTCCAAACTCTTTGCCCTCTTTGCCAAAACTTGAGCCAATTGATCGCTATTTCTAGTTTCCAAAACAGTTCTCCCAAAATTAAAAAATTGATTTAAAAGCAAATTCAGCCCAGTAAAGTCAGCTTTATTTTCAGGTGAAATATGTTTATTTTTCAAATTTTCAAGAGGATAAATAACAACATTTTGCCCTATATTTGGTAATTTTACCCATACCTTACCGTCCCACCATCGCCACTCCAAAAAGTTGGTTAGTAATAAATTTGGTAAATTTTTATATTTTCTTAACTGTTCAGTTTTTTGTATTTTATCCAAATCTGTTCCAATATCTTTACATTCAATATAACCAAGTAAATTATTATTACTCGTAATTCTCAAATCTGGAATACCTAACCTTTCTTCACTGTATTTACTATTCAAACTGCGAGGCTCAATATCCACACTGACATTAGGTAATGACATTTCATTTTCCAAGAAAGACTTGATTAAATCATGTAAAACTGTATAATAAGTTCGTTCACTAGAATCGCCGTTTTGAAATTTTAGAACAATTTGATCTAAATAGTTTTGAAAAGTTAGCATATAAAATTATTGTTTTAACAGTCACCTTGTATGAAATAAAATGTAAAAGGAAATTTTGAGCAATTTAAAGAATTTAAGAGTAGTTTTCTTGGCAAAGTCCGAATTTTTTGGAGGTTCATTGTCAAAAAAGCTGTGAATAAAATCACTCAAGTTGTCAATCACTGTCTTGATTTCGCACCTGTTTTAAAATCGTTAATATAAGGGAAAACCCTATTTTTAACCTAAAACTTCCAAATATTCTTGGAAATTGTCAAGTTCAGTCCCCCACTTTGCCACCGCTAAACTGGCTTTTTTTGGATAATGATTTTGAAGTTAATTTTTTCTAAGAACTTTAAACTAAGAAAAGATCGGCAATAATTAGATATTCTTTTTGGGTGTGCAATTTCATTTTTTGTGGAACTTTTTTTGATTCCAGAGCGATCCAAACCAGCTGTAAAATTAGCAAATCTAAATCCTTTGGCAAACTTTGATCTAGAATTTGAGCGAGACTTTTCCAGGTTTGTCTTTGACTCCAAGCAGAGAGTTTTTGCTCCATATCTATCAAAACTTCGCCTTCCAAATCAAACTTAATTTCACTTTGAACAGTTTCTTCTTGGGTTATTTCATCCTGAATATCTTCTAAATCCATTTTTGACTGTTTTTGTTCTAGGCTTGTTTGAGGTTTTTTTTGGCAATTTTCTTGATTTGGGAAAATTCTTGTATCACTTTCCATTTCTTTTTCGGTCTTTTTTCCTCTTTGGTCATTGGAATTTTGGGTCAACTCCAAGATAATTTCTACGGGTAAAAATCTGGCTAATTTTTGGTTAAAAAGGCTTTCAACTTTTTCTGGTAACGAGTTTTGGCTAATTTTTGTCAATAAAAACTCTAATAAATTCTGGCAACATTTGGCGTCAAAAAGAGCTCGGTGAAAACTAATCTCATTTTTTGGTGAATTTTCCTCATTACTTTTTTCGGTCAAATCAAAATTTGGTTTCAATTCAGTATTTTTCATTTGGTTTTCTGTATCAGTTTCACTTTCCTTTAAGTTTTCAAATTCTGCCACACTTGGCGTTAAATTAAGCTTTTTGGTCAAAAATTCCAAGTTCACAGCTTCCACTTCTGGCAAAAAAATCTTGGCAAGTTCCAGCGTATCTATCTTGATAAAATCTGGTAAAAACCACTTTTCGTACCTCAAAAACCCCAAATCAAAATCTAAACTGTGTCCAACTATAAATAATTTTTCCACCTCTTTTCCAACAATTTCAAACCTTTTTTTCGTTTTTTTTTCAACCTCCACCATGTCTTTTTTTGGAGAATTTTCTTTCCAAATTGCCTCTGTGGAATTTTGTTTGTCTTGTCCTTTTTGCCACTTTGCCAGTTCCTCTTCTAGCCAATTTTGCCACTTTTCCATCGCCATTTCCATTTTGGGAGCGTCGCGGAGCATGTTTTGGTCAATGCCCGTAATTCGCACGGTTTTTTTATCCAGCTCAGATCGCAACCGAACCAAAGTTCCAAATTCACTAATTGTTTGAAAATAGCTCGTAATTGTCGCTAATTCATCATTTTTCTGTTGATCATTGTTCGTCAAAATAGTTGATTTCATTTCATTCTTTGGATCAATATCACTGGGAAAATTTGGTGAAGGAATTGACAAAGAGACTGGCAATTTTGTACTAGAAAATGAGCATAAAGTACCCGCTAACTCTATTATTTGCCCGTTGTCAAAATTCAAACTAGTTGTCTCACAGTCCAAAAATAAAAAAAGCATATAATCAAAAAACACCAAAAAAATCCAGTTTGTCAAGCCAGAACTTGTCTGCCAAAAAACATAATTTATCAAAAAATCAATAAAACCAATTAAAAGACCAAACTAAAAAAGTTATTGTTTTATAGCCAATCCCTATTAAACCTTTACACTCATACAGTTAATTTGGATACATAAATTCTCTATAAAATCAACAGAATAATCGTAAAAACTTCTCAGCCTTTGCTTCAATTCGTGCCATTTATG
>JBIIDY010000056.1:0-9350 GCA_044238065.1 Limisphaerales bacterium
AATATGGAAAGTATCTAAATTTTGATCTATTTTGCTAAACATCCATTGACAATCAGGCTTGTTTTCTTTGATATGTTTTTCAAGGTTTTTGATAAACTGAACTTCACTTTTTACATTGATAATATGTTTTATATAATCAATTTTTTCACTTTCAGAATAAATCAAAGGTAAATAATAATGCTCGGCAATTTTCTTGATAATGAGTTTATTGTTATTTTTAGGAAACGAACCATCAGAGCTTGTTGTTTCAATTTTATGCCCAGCTTTTTTTAATAATTCAATAGCTTTTTTCTCTTCTTCGGTCATTTCTTTTTGTTGAAAATTATTCACCTTTTCAATCTCATCTTTAAACAATTTCAAATCGCTATCACTAAAATTCACAACTTTTATCTTTTTGAAATGAATAATCTCATCTGATACTTCTTTAACCCCTGATACAACTTTATTTTTGGTAGAGATATGGTTTATAATTTTTTGTAAAAGCAAGTCCATATTACTAAAAACTTTTTCATTGATAATTTGAAAATTTAAATCTTGGTCAATATAATCAAATAAAAAATCAAGATTAGTTTTTGTTATTCCAGTTTTTATAAGTAAAGTATTTGTATCAAAAGAAGCGATAAAATTTTTGAATATTTCTAAACTCTCTTTTGCGATATTAAAATGGGCAATTTTTCCTCTTGTTTCTTCGTTTTTATAGATCGGTATTAGTAAATCAAAAGGTTTGTTTGGGTTTTCAAAAAGTGAAATTTCTTGTTCTTCGGTGTTTTTTTCGTTTTCTACGGTTTCAATAATTGCTTTGATTGCTTTTTTATCTGTTGCAAAGACAAACAAAGTCTCTAGTAAAACATTTTTATCTTCATGATTTTGAGCAAGTCTTTTTCTCTCTCCTTTGTGTGGCTCAATACGAATACCACGACCAATTCCTTGCAAGACAAACTTTTTAGCATCTTGTCTCCCAATATTGATCATGTTTATCACATTTGGACGATTTGAGTCCCAGCCTTCATAAAAACTACGACTTCCCAAAAGTAAGTTTATATCTTCACTTTGATTGATTTTTTCAAAGTATTTTTTGCTATCAAAACTGGTAATAACTGTATAATTTGCTCCAAGCTGTTCTCTTTTGAATTTTCCTGTATCTCCGATTTTTATAAGTGCAAAGGGCTTTTCGCTTGTTTGAAGTTTCAATACAATTTCTTTTCCTTTTTCTCCTTCCAAAATGTCAATTTTCCCAATGGTTTTAGAATTAAACACCTGTTCAAGAATGTCTTTTAATTGTATATTTTCTACTAGCGTAATATCAAAATTTAGTTGTTCGTCACCAAAAACAAAAGAAGTGTGATTTCTCAAATCTTGCACAAGTTCATTTTTTGTTTCTATAAATAAACTTTCCTCTATTTTTCCACTTGCGATTTCTTCCAGTTTTTTGAAAAATAAAAGTAAATCTGCATCGTCGGTATTGATAGAATTAACCAGAGTGATAAGTAAAGGATGGTGATAGGAATTTTCTTTTTTAGCTTTTTTGACCAGTGTAAAGGTGATTAAAGATTTCAAAACCTGTTTTTGTTTTTCTCTTTCGCTAAATTCGTCTTTATCTTTGGTAAAATTAAAACAAGAAGGGCTTAAATACAGATTTTTACCATATCCAGCCAAGATAAACTTTTCAAGATTGAAATTATAACAAGTTGTAAGATAATCTATATTGTCCGTAAAAGTTGCTGAAAAGTTAAAAGAAAAACCATTTTTAGACAAAATACTCACATAATCCTGCATTTTAGAAACATCATGTTCATCTTTGCGTCCTCTATGTGCTTCGTCTAAAAAAACATACCAGTTCCCATTGTTTTCATAGCTTCTATAGTCTAACTCCGTCTTTTTTCTTTCATCTTTTAATAAATGACTTTCGCAGTGATAGACTTTGATAGTATTATTAAAGGCACAACCTTGTTTGTCTTCTTCATATCTTTTGAGATTTATAAGCTCAATTTGTCTTTCTCTACTTTTGTTAAATTCTATGATTTCTTTGGTAAATTGTTTTATTAAATCTTTAGGAAGTAAGAGCATAATTTCTTTTTGTGGTATAAGTTCTTGTGATTGTAAATAATCCAAAAGCTCAATTGTTTTGATAAGTACAAGACTTTTTCCACTTCCTGTTGCCATCCAAAAACAAGCACGATTCATAAAATTCGCACCTGAAATATATTCATCTCCTTCATTTCCTACTATTTTGAAATGATTTTGAAAGAGTGAAAACCTATTATTCAATTTCTTTTCTTTTTTACCTTTACTGGCATATTTTTCCACTGCATAACTTCTATTATCCAGCCCATGAGTTTTGTACAAGTCAAAAAGATGTTGTTTTGAAAATACCCCGTCAACTTCGTTGCCACCCCTTTGAGAAAGGGGAATTTCTGAGTTGTAATATTCGTGCAAAACTTTTGTGATATTTCTAATTGCCTTATTTTGATATTCAAACAAGTTTTTGGTATCAGAAAATCTACTCAAATTTGGCAGGCACCAATTACCCAAGTCATCATAGCTTTTTTCTTCGATTATTTTTTCTAAAATGTTTTTCATAATTTATGATTTTAAAATTTTTAGTTGCCCCACCAAATTAAAGGCTTCAAAACCTGTAAAAACTTCACTTTTTCCTCATCTGTCATATTTTTATAGTCTGTTTTGACTTCTTTTTCACTTTCCCCATCCTGCAAAACTACACTATTTTTTGTAATTTTTTTGATTGGAAGTCCGAGCAAGTTTGAAAGAGTTTCTGCAAAATCTATGTTTGGATAAAGTTTATCAAAATCTATTTCTAGCTTTTCTTTTCCAACTTCCAAAACATGAGCAAACTTCTGATCGGCATAAAATACATATTGTTCAAAAGTTTTCTTTTCTGTGGCAAAAAGCTTGTCTTGATTGTAGTCTTTGTACTTCATATTACGGAGTGTGTCTTCGTATTGTTCCAAATCTTCATATTTAAATATTCCACTACCTTTATATTTTTCTTTTAAGTCTTTACTAATTCCACTTTGTTTTCCAAAAATTACTTGTTTTAGTCTTGGCAAATCCACATCAAAAAATTGATCTCCCATTTCTACCCCAAGCCATTTTCTGCCAAGTTTTTGAGCAACTGCTTGAGTCGTGCTACTACCTGCAAAGAAATCTAAGACAAGATCACCTTCTTGTGTTGCAGTTTGTATAACTCTTTGTAAAAGTACTTCTGCGTTTTCCGTACTAAATCCTGTTGTTGAAGAATAGCCTGCAATATCTGTCCAGTTTGAATCAAAAATTTGTTTATCTGATGCTGCAATTAAATAACTAACATTCCCCTTATTACCAATTCTGATTCTACCTTCTTTTTCCATTTCAATAATTTTATCTTGTCCAAATGTCCAGTGCCTACCTCTTGGGGGTTCTCTAAGTTCTCCCATAATCATCAAAGACTGACCTTGCCCTTGACTATCCATTGCATGCCATCTCTCTCCTTTTTCACAATAGAAAGACTGAATTTGAATATTTGATTTTGAATTATCCTTCACATACCAAAATAAACTATCAACTGCAAAATTGTATTTCTTAGCTTGATCATCTGATTTTTTAATTCTACTTATTGATAGTTCATTTTTAAAATTTTCTTTCCCAAAAATATCATCAAGCAAACATCTTACAATAAAATTTCCATTGTAATCACATCTGACAAAAATACTACCTGTATCAGAGAGGAGTTTATGAGCAAGTCTTAGTCTATTTTCTAGTAGGGTTGCCCAATTTGCATCTTTGTAATTTACTTTGTAATCAAAATCAGCATTTTGCCCAAGATTAAATGGAGGATCAATATAAATACACTGTATTTTTTCTTTGTATTTGTGTTGCAAAGTATTGAGAGCTTGATAGTTTTCAGAGTGTATCAGTCTTCCGTCCAGCTCTTCGTCCAGATTATCAAACAAACTCAAAACCTCTATTTCAAGGTCTTTGAAGTGTTTTGTGTCTATGGGTAAAAACTTATTTTTTAATTCAGGAAACACCCCGTCAGTCTGCGACTGCCACCCCTCAAGAGGGTAATTTTCGTTTATCATCCCTAATTCTTGCCATTCTTTGACTTGCTCTGGTAGGTTTTTGTGTTTTGTTATTTTTCCTATTATTTCATCGTTTAGTTTATCCAGAGTGATGACATAATTTGAGTTTAAGGCAAACTTTGGCTTGTTCCATACTCTTACCAGCTCATCTTCAAACTGTGCAATAAATTTTACAATCTTGATAGCAAATGCTTTTATTGTTTTGAGTTGATCTAGTCTTTTTTGTTCAAATTTGTTTTCTTCATTCAAAAGGATTTGATGCAAATACATATCCAGTTGCTCTGTAAGAAACTTTTCAGCATTTTTGTTTATAAAACAATCTACTTCTGATTGCTTTTTGAAAGTTGCAAAGGCTTTTTCAAGGATTATTTCAGGGATTTTGGTTGCTTTGATAATATCATCAATTTTATCTCCTTCTTTGTAGCTAACATCAAAAATAAAAGTCTTTTTGCCTTGCTTGTTGTTTATTAAATCTACATAATCTTTTTCTTCTTTCACTTCTCTAAAAGTAAAAATTAGAGGTTTCTTTTCATTATTTTGCTTTGCTTGAAGACTTCCTACATCAAAATAAAAGTTATAATCTCGTTTGCTTTCTTCATCGGTAACATTTATATCAACACTTTGAAACAAAATATCACTTTTGACATAATAAAGCATATGGGTTTTCCAAAACAGTACCACATCCTTATTGTCTGTATAAACTTGCTCAAAAACTCTTTGCCAGTTTGCAGTTTTTACAAAATAGACACTTCCACTTTCGCTAAAATATTTTTCAAAAAAAGAGTAGAGCTTGTCAAAAAACTCTTCTTTGAATGAATCGGTGATAATTTGCTCATTATTTACAGATTTTTTAAATTCTTCCAAAATCAGCTTGTAATAATTTGATTTTATCTTGAGAAGATTGACATAACCAGAATCTCCCTCAATATTAGCCCCTGTAAAAATACTTTCAAGAGCTTGGTAAAATTTGTTTTCGTTGATTGATAACATAGGTTTATTGTGATATAAAAGATCTAACAACTTTTTATTCTAAATTGTCAATTATTTACCATTCCCCACGCCCAGAGCTTGGCAAAAACCTTTGTAGCAGTTTTCAAAAGTGATTTTTTTGGTTGAATTTAAGGCTTTTTGGCAGAGTTGAGTGTAGGGTTTTTGAGTTTCATTTTCTTCGTTTTCGGCAGTCCAGAGGTTGTAGATTTCTAGGATTTTTTGTGCCATTTGGTCAGAGTCCGCCACCACAAAATTCCCGTCCAAAGCCCCAGAATCACGCAGGCCGTCCACGTCATAAACCACGTACGGAGTGCCCATACTGTTCGTTTCGGTAACAACCAAGCCCCAACCTTCCTTGATACTCGTCACGCAGCCAAGATGACTTTTTTGCATCAGTTCCAGTTTGAGCTTGTCGCTGGTTCTGCCCCAAAATTTGACCATTTTTTCAATTCCGTTTTCTTGGCAAAAAGTTTGGCATTTTTCCATTTCTTCACCTTTGCCAGAAACCCAGAGTTGACATAAATTTTGCGTTTCTCCGCTACTTTTTTCCTCTTTCAGTTGACTTTCCAACAGCTTTTTAAATTTGAGAAAACTTTCCAAAACTTCCAACGGCCTTTTCATTGAACGGAGCGAGCCGTGATAAAGTAACGTAAATTTGGCTTCTTTGGGTATTTGGGTTTGGAGATTTTTGAGGGGTTCGTTGTCAATGCCTTCGCTGATGATGGCAATTTTGGAGGGGTTGAAACCAAACCGTGCCAAGTCATTTTTGGAGCTTTGGGAGATGGTAATTGTCTGGCATTTTAGGAGGCTTTGTAGCCAAGTGGCGATCGGCTCTAACAGATAAAAACCGATAAAACTCAAGGGAAATTTTGTTTCCAGCCACCAGATTTCACGAGCTAATTGATGATAAAATAAGGCAAATTTGGTATTTTTTGGAATTTCTTTGAGTTCAATTTTTTTGGTAGAACTTTCGTCTGGGGTTTCTGACGGCAGTTTATTTGTTGATTGGCTTGTTAATTCACCGATATTTCCAAAATCATGCCCGAAACGGGGTTTCAAATTAGCCCAAAAGTTGTTGATTAGATTATTAAAACCAAGAAAATAAGGGGCGGTGTTGACCATTTCCACGACTAGATCAAATTGCCCAACGAGGTTTTTTTGGTAGTAAAAATTGGCAAAAAGGGAGTGCGAAAATTTATTTTGACCCGTGCGAATGACCGAAATTCCATCCAAATTCTCAAATTGTGGTGAGATTTTTTGAGTCTCTATTTTATCACTATTATTTTGAGTTATTTTGATTGGATAAACGGCAGTCAAAAGCGAAACTTGGTGCTTATCGGCAATCAGTCTTTTACAAAGTTCTTTGAGGACAACTTCGGCGCCACCTGCTTGGGGATGACTCCAGTCTTTCCAGTTGACAAATAAAATTCGCATAAAAATTTTGGGTGAATAGAAATAAATTAAAGAGGTTGAAAATTAGTTGATGGCACAATTGATGACAGAATTCCCCTCTTGTATATTTTCGTAATAAAATGTGTTGAAGCGTAGCTGATGGGGTGTTTTCTGTTTGGTTATCTGTCAAAATTGATGCGGGCTTGGGTATATCATAAATTATCTATCACATTTTAAATATATTATGGTACTTTAAAAAAAATAATAAATAGAAAAAATCTTAAAAATAACTTGAAATAAGGGAAAACAAATTTCATATTTTAGACTAAATAATCTAAACTTGGTTGAATTTAACTCCACGAAAACACCCCGTCAGTTTTTCAAACTGCCACCCCTCTTAGAGGGGAATTTTCAGCGTCAATCAGTAATTTACATTAAAAAATGGGAAATGATTTTTGGCTATTTCTTACCTTTTTTGATAATTTTGAAGGCTTTGAGGCTGAGGAAATTGCGGAAACCACGAGCAAAACCGTTATACCAGTCAAAATAAGTTGTTATGCCCAAAAAGTCATATAAATCCTGCCAAATCTTGACCACAAAAGCCAAAATTGCCAAAATTGCCACCAAATTAGCCCAAAAACTGCTATTGATAAAAACATATAAAACTGTTAAAACGAGACCTGGCAAATACCGCCACCAAATCCGTGCCGCTGTCCACAAGGCTTTCTGCCCCATTTTCTCGCGAGGAATTTCCGCATCGCTTTGCTTGACATAATAAAAATAAAAATCTGCCACAAACATCATTGACACAAAAACTGACCATACCAAAGCAAAGTTATTAAAACCAATCAAAATCTGCCCAAGATCCAAACCGTTCAAAAAATTTAAATTGAAAATACTAGGACGGCTGGTTATGGTAACATTTTGGGTTGGTGTAGCTGGAGGTGAATTATACAAATCTTGAGCAAAAAATCGCATATATTTTAAAAAAATAATCAAACAAACTAGCCCTAACCAAGACTGAAAAATAATTATTGTCAAATTAAAAATTCCGTAATTTGGTTAAAAATAAAAAAAACTTGCCTAAAGGTATTTTTTGTGCTACAAGTATTATTACGATTTTTTTCAACCTAATCATTTTTTGGATTTATTATGTTTTTTGAGGATAAGATTTTACAGGCTATAGGGACAGACAGTGCTTATAGGGAAGAGCTAGAAAAAGTAACTGTCGAATCAGGGAAAATCATGGTAAAGATTTCAAAAGTGTCAGATAATATAAAGACTATTACTCAAGAACATAGTTATAATGGTCGACCGAACGGGCAAATAGTTACTGAATTGAAAAAAATACAATCTACTTTAGAACAACTTTTAAAAGGTTATAATGTAGGAATTCCAGATACCAAGAAGCTGAATGATATTGTTACTGAGAGGTCTGATATTATTAATAAGAACCGTAAAAATAACAAACATAAAACTGAACCGGTGCCTTCTGATTTTCTAACTGATATTAAAATACTAGAAGAATTATTAAAAGAAATTGAAGGAATGAAAAAATATATAGCAAAAATTAGACATGCAAAATATGAATATCTTTTTAAAAAATTATTACCATGTTTAGTTATAATTTTAGCAATTTCTGGTTTATCTATTACATTTTTAAATGAAAGAAGACAAGAAAGCAATGGATCAGGACAACCTGAACAAGTTAAAAAATAAATCCTTGACTTTGACAGATGGAGTTTTGGCAGATGAAGCCTAAAAACTATTGAGCAAGGTTTGGAGTTTGCTAAAATTATTTTGGGTGAATAAATTAAGGTTCTGGTCAATAATTCCAGCCAAATCTTCAATTCGCTCTTTTTCGTTTTGAGACATTTTTTGGAGAACAAAAGTGGCACTTTTTAGCTTGTTTTGCTCTGGACGCACACCGATTTTGACTCGCCATAGAGTCGTTTTTGCCTCTGGAAAATGCTGATAAATACTACCAATTCCGTTATGTCCGCCACTGCCGCCACCGACCACGATTTTTTGCTTA
Organism: Limisphaerales bacterium; assembly: GCA_044238065.1. Taxonomy (GTDB): domain Bacteria; phylum Patescibacteriota; class JACMRA01; order JACMRA01; family JACMRA01; genus JBIIDY01. Next base: position 8,497 of record JBIIDY010000056.1, read on the forward strand.
TTTTCAAACTGATCCGAATCGTCGTGAAAAACTACCACCAATAAATTTGTCAAATCTGGTTTGTAATAACTCAAAAAACTTGCCAAAACTTCCCCAGAATTATTCATAAAACCAGCTGAATACAACAAAATCAACTTTTCATTTTCAATCGTTTTCCCAGAATTTGTCCAAAAAAAATTTTTCTGCTTTTCAAACCTTTGTCCCCATTTTGTCGCTAAAATTTCTAACAAAAAACGACCAGCGTTATGTTTGGTGTCCAGATATTGCTTTTCATTATTTCCAAGCCCCAAAAAAATTATCATAAAATTATCCAAATAAAAAATTATCAAAATAGTTAGTGATTTATCGCAAAAATTATAGCCCAAATTTCAACTAAAAAATCTTTTCTGTCAATAAAAACCGTTAGACAAAATTTTAGACAAAAAGTAAATTTAATTTTATACTTGGAGAGTGTTGACAATTTTTCAAGCTAGTATACCCAAACCCAAACCAACTTGTACTAGTTAATTCGTAATTTTCACAGCATTGCGAGCTTGTTTGTCATTGCGTTTTCCCTTGTCATTGCGAATGAGTGTAACGAATGGGTAACCAAAGGGAGCAGAGGCTAACGAAGCAATCTTCCCCGTCATTGCGAGGCACGAAGCAATCTTTTTTAGCTTTACTAGATTTTGCCATAAGATCACTTCATTTCATTCGTGATGACGCTGACTCCATTCTTTTTTATTTTATATAGCCAATCCCTATTAAACCTTTACAAAAAGTAAAATATTTTCTACAGTTTAAATATGTCTCGCTATAGCAACGATTTGAGGTTAAAAGTCATTACTTTTTTCAAACAAAATAGCTCAAATAAA
>JBIIDY010000058.1:0-9283 GCA_044238065.1 Limisphaerales bacterium
TTCAATAAGTTTGAATTGCTCTAGGGTTAAATCTGTTAAATAAGGCATTTAAAAATCTTAAAATTATTTCTAGTTTTTAACAAGTTTAGAGATTTAGGACAGGTTCTAAGACATCTCTCCCATTTTGTGAACTATTAATGAAGAACTTCGATTTTGCAAAAACCTCCCATTATTATCCATATGTTCTTTAAGTTCGTTATCTATATCTTTTTTTAAGATTTCAATCTCCGTCCTTAGAATTGTTTCAATGTTTTCTTTGGGATAAGATAAAATTTCATACAATTCGGTAAAATAATTTTTAAGTTTTCGGTGTATCATAGATTCTGCATTTCCATATTTTCCTACTTTTTTGAATAACAAAGCAATTTTTAGACGCGTTTTTAATTCTTCTAATGCCTTATCTTTTAATACTGGCTTTTCAATTCTTGAAGTTTTTTTTGGCTCTTTTGATTCTAGTGGTTGCATAAAAAATAAAAATTATAAAAGTTGTAATATTAGCTATAGCACATTTTCCCAATCTTGGCAAGTCTTTTTTCACCGCAACTTTCCCGTAATTTTCCAAGTCTTTTTGGCGATTTGAAATTTGATTTTGAAGAGCTTTACAGGGTTTTAATAAATTTCTTGACAAAAAACAAAAAACTCATTTCATTCCAGTTATTAACTTGAAAATCACAAACCCAAAATTATATGTCTCGCGTCAAAAAAGGCTTAGCTGCCCACAAACATCGTAAATACCTATTAGAAAGAGCTAAAGGTTATCTAGCTGACGGAAGCAAAAAATTCCGCAAAGCCAAAGAAAGACTGCTTAAAGCTGAAAGTAACGCCTACAAAAGTCGCAAACTTCGCAAACGAGATTTCCGTTCTCTCTGGATTCAAAGAATTAACGGAGCTTTGGATCAAATCGGCAGCGACATTAATTACAGCACTTTTATCCATCTTCTTGCCAAAAAAGAAATTGGTCTAAATCGCAAATCTTTGTCAGAAATTGCTAACCTTGATATCAACGCTTTTAAAGAAATTGTTGACACTGTTTCAGCTTAGTTTTTTTGACTACAAAATCTATTGGTAATTCGCGTTACCATTTTTTTGTTATACTTTTCTAGATTTAAAATTGGAAACATTTTAGTAATTATACCCAAACCCACACCAACTTGCACGTTTAATTTGTAATTTTCACATCATTACGAGTTTTTCCTGTCATTGCGAATGAGTGTAACAAATGGGTTATTAGAGGAAACAGAGGCTAACGAATCAATCTTTCCCCGCCACCCTGAGGCACGATGCAATCTTTTAAACTCCATATTTAGTTTTACTAGATTTCGCCACAAGATCACTTCATTTCATTCGTGATGACCCTTAATTTGATTTTTACTGGTTAATTTCTCTTGTATGATCTGTTTCATTCGTGATGACACCCTGTAGCTTGTTTTATTTTAGTTTTTCAAAATTACCAAGTACAAGTTAATCCAAATTATTTTTTATAAAACATTCTAAACCTATGTACTACTTAATTTTTGATTTTGACGGAGTTTTTTGGGATTCCTGGGACGCGACCGTCCAAGCCTATATGCTAAATCACAACGAGACTGACAGGCAAAAGGTTGAAAATTACCTACTAAACGAAAGGTTGGTCAAACCACGCTACACCAAAGAAAGAGTCTATACCGCAGAAGAAACCGAAGAATTGATGAAATATCGTGAAATGGAATACCACGCCAAAGCTAAATTTAATCCCAAGTTTTTTGACGGTTTTATCAAGGAATTATCCAAAATCAAAGATGCAAAAATGGCGATTGTTTCTACGGCTTACCAGCCACTTTTAGAGCAAGCTGTCAGCGATATTGGAATGACTGAAAAGTTTTCTCATATATGTGGTTTTAGGGCTGATTTTAGCAAAGAAAGGTGTGTGGAGGAAATTTGCCAAGATTGGGGCATTGACATTGATCAAGCTTACTTTTTCACAGATACGTTACGAGATGTGATTGAACTAAAGAACGTTATGAATCACAAGAGAATTATTGGTTGTGGCTGGGGCTGGCACGGCAAAGAAAGACTTTTGGAAGAATTGCCAACTGAGCAAATTTTGGGAAAACCTGAAGATTTGGGAAAATTCTTGACAGAGAATAAATAGGTGAAAAATGGGGAAAATGAAAATAGGAATTATTAAAGCTAAATTTACAAATTTCTATGTTTGGTAGCTAAAGGTAAAAGTCCTAACTTTGATTTGACAAAATTTTGACTTGGATAAATAGTTGGGGGAAACTTCTTGGGTTTTCTTTCCTAGGATTTTTTAATTCCTCAATTTTTATCAACTTACAACTCAAACTTACAATTCAATTTTATGTCTGACTCTCAAAACTCAAAAAAAGTTAATTTTTTACAGAGCAGGAAAGCAAAATTTTTACTGGCTTTTATAACCCTGATTTTATTTATTTTCATTGGAACTTTGGGCTTTTTCAGCTGGGCGTCACCCGCTAGCATCACCTTCCCCAAACAAGATCACGCTCATTTTCGCTTGCAGTATGTTTTTTTGGGGCAAAACGAAAACTTTGGCAGTTCCAAATATCAAGTGGACTATGTCAAAGGAGTTTGTAGTGCAGGCTTGACTGATTCGCCGATCCATTTTCACGATAATACTGACCAGATTGTCCATCTTCACTGGCAAAAAATCACTGGCGGGCAAATCCTAAAATTTTACGGACTAAATCAAATCGGTGGACTGGACGACACTTTGGGTTTTCAGATGAATGGTTTAAATCTTCCAACAAAAGCCCCAATTCACGTTACAATTTTGCCAAAACCACGAACTGAGGACAAATTTTTTGTTTATACTGGAGAACCAAGTAGCTGGCAGAAAAAAGATTTTAAGGATTTTGTTAGACTTGATTTGGAGACTTTTTTTGGAGTAGAGAGTATTATACGAAAAAATATAGAAAATGCTGAAAAAATTTCAAACTCAAAAACAAATTCAAAAAATTTTGGAACGATTACAGTCAGTGCCGACACCGAAAATAATCAAATAACAAATTCAAATCAAACAAAAAGCACGCCCAAAACTGAAGAAGAACTGAAAAAAATCAATAATTTTCTTGGCAATGTGCTTATTTTTGTCCAGCCAAACGAGCCAACAAAAGAAGAAATTCAAGCCAAATTTGACAATCTAACACCACTTCATGATAGCGTCTGCGGTGGCTAAACTGGGAAATCTGAAACTTTAAAAACCAAAAATCTCTCAAATTAAAAACTGTTTGAAATTACTTGATAATAATCAAAATGACAACAAGAAATCCCTGTGTAGAGGCGACGCCCCCGTCGCCATTATTTAGCTTGACTTTCTACGGTGCTAAATTTTGCCAAAAGTTACACTGAACTAGTTTTGTAAGTTATACCCAAAACCACATTAACTAGCACTTGGTAATTTTGAAAACTAAAATTTATGCAAGTTGGTAAGAATTTGGGCATAAACAAGACGGGTGTCATCACAAATGAAACAACTACACAAGATAATCAACCAGTAAAAAGCAAATTAAGGGTCATCACGAATGAAATGAAGTGATCTTGTGGTAAAAATCTAGTAAAGCTAGCTGTGAAGTGCTAAAGGATTGCTTCGCTACGCTCGCAATGACGGAGGAAAAAAGTTCGCAATGACGGGGAAATTAGGAATTAACCAAGCGTAAGTTAATGTGGGTTTGGGTATATTCCATGGAAAAATAGAAAATTAACAAAATCAACAAAATTGACAAAAAATGGAAAAAATAACTGATTAAAAATATGTCTAGCCTGCTCACCGCTACCGAAATTAGCCTCTTTATTGGGCAAAAAACCCTCCTCAACAAAATTTCCTTTGAAATAAAAACTGGCGAAATTATTGGAATTGTGGGGCGAAACGGCTCGGGCAAAAGTAGTTTATTAAAGCTAATTGCGGGTTTGAATGATTTGGATGAAGGTAAAATGCAGTTCAAAAATGATGTCAAAATCGGTTATTTGGGGCAAGAATTTGAAATGGATGACAACCTGACCGTGGCGGAATTTTTGGAAAAGGGTTTTGGGGAAGGTTTGGAGAAACTCAACGACAAAAAATTAAGCGAAAAAATAGAAAATTTGAAACAAAATCCAGAAATCACTGGAAAAATGGAAACTCGCGAAATTCAAGATGAGATTCAAAAACAGGTTGAAAAAGAGGTGCAAAAAACCTTGGAAGAATCAGGATTTGATGGGCAAAAATTGCTAAAAAACCTCTCGGGCGGAGAAAAACGCAAATTGACCTTAATTCAAATTTTAAGTCAAAAACCGGACTTACTCGTGCTGGATGAACCGACCAACCACTTGGATATTTTGGCAATAGAAAATCTGGAAAAAACCCTCAAAAACTTTGTGAAAAATGGTAACCAAAGTGTCATTTTGGTCAGTCACGATCGGTATTTTTTGGACAAATTGACCACGAGAATGCTGGAGATTTTTGACGGCACACTTTACTCGCACTCAGGCAATTACCAAAGCTATCTGGAAAGTAAAAAACTACGCCTTTCTATCGCTGTCACCACCGAAAACCGCAAGCAAAATTTTTTGAAAAAGGAGCTGGAATGGGTGCGAGCCGGGGTCAAAGCACGGGCAACCAAAGATAAAGGCAGAATGGAGCGATTTGAGGAAATCAAAAATTCCAAAAAGATAGAGAATGAGCAAGAAATGGAGCTACTTTTACCAAAATCCAAACCACTGGGCAACAAAATTATCAATTTGGATGAAGTTTCGGTGGAAATTGGACAGCAAAAAATCGTGGAAAACCTAACTTTTCATTTTAATTCGGGGACAATTCTGGGCTTGATCGGGCCAAACGGTAGCGGCAAAACCACTCTTATCAAAGTCATTTTGGGGGAGCAAAAAATAAAGACTGGCAAAATTACCGTTGGAATAAACACCGTTTTTAATTATCAAGATCAGCTAAAATGGAATCTGGATCCCGAAAAAAGCATTTTTGAAGAGGTGGCTGGCAGTCAAGAAACACTTGATTTTGGTGAAAATTCGGTCAGTTCTCGGGGCTATCTTCGCAAGCTTTGTTTTGACAACACCCAGATTTTGACGGCTATTAAAAATTTGAGCGGAGGACAGCGAGCGAGGGTAATTTTGGCAAAAATTCTAACCAAAGGCGGAAATTGTCTGATTTTGGACGAGCCAACTAACGATTTGGACTTGGAAACCATTGAACTTTTGGAAAAATCAATTCTCAATTTTGGCGGAGTTTGTATCATTGTCAGCCACGATCGGTATTTTTTGAACCAAGTTTGTAACCAAATTTTGAGTCTGGAAGGCAACGGTATTTTTACTCTTTCTACTGGTAATTACGACGATTATTCCCAGAAAAAATCTACCAGCCAGTTAGAATTACAATTAATGAATTACGAAAAAGATAAATTTCTAAAAAATACGGACGAAACCAAATCCAAAGATAATTACAAAATTCAAAAGGAAAAACAAAAGGAACTCAAAAAATGCGAAAGTCAAATTGAAAAAGTGGAAATGGAAATTAAAAACTTGGAAATAGAGTTTGAAAATCCTAATTTTTATGTGGAAAATCCCGACAAATATCACCAAAAAACTCAAAGGTTGGAAAATTGCAAAAAAGAGTTGGTTGAACTTTTGGAAAAATGGGCAACTTTGGGCTAGCTTTACTTTTTGATTATATAGTTAATCTAATTTAAACCTAACATAACTAATTGAAGGCTTTAGCCTGCGATCTATAAAGCAAAAAGAGTTTTGTAATCTGTTTATTTGGGTTTGAGTATAAAATGTCTTTGAAAATAAAACTTGTAAGTCTTGACACCAAAATTCCCCTTGTAGTGGTGGTTTTATATCGCCATTTGGGTTTTATAGCCAATCCGTGCTAAAACTAGACATTAAGTCTATTTATTGTTCTTTCCAATCGGGCTAAAGCCCTCAATTAGTTATATTAGATTTAAAAGATTTAAATTAGGCTGCTAAACAACCCACCAATCAACCCTATTTCATCAAGTTTTTAGTATTTTTCCAAATTTTATCTTGACAATTTTGTGATTTTTTCTAACAGTGCTTTTTGTAAAGTTAAAAAAAGGGTGGTTTAATTAGTTCAACAACTTATTTTGGATCCAGCTTGTGAAATAATTTAGCACTCAAATGTTTTTTGGCATTTACCTTTGATTAATATGCTTGACTTTACGGGATAATTTTTGACTTTTGGTTTTTTAGTTTCGTTTTGGTTTGGTTTTTGAGTCTGATTCAAATTTCACCAAATTAACTCTAAATTATTTTAATTATTTAGGCAAATTTTATTTTTGTTAATTGCTCAAAATAGCTAATTCATCGTGTTAAATCGTATCAATAAAAAATTATTTGACAAATACACAAAATTACTTTACAATAAAAACAGGTTCCAAAAAAGTCTAGTTGTCTAACTATTCTAACCAAAACTTTATTTATTACAACCTATATTATATATGTCTATCTCAAACAAATTTTTCTCAGCTGTTAGCTTGTTAGCTGTAGCTAGTTCAGTCGTTCTTATCCCTTCTACTACTGCTAATGCTCAAGCTGTTGGTACAATCACTGCTGGTGCTGGTGGAAATCTAGTATTTTGTGGTACTGCTGGTACAACTTCTGCAACTTATGATACTGATGGAACTGGTCCATTACCTGTTACTACAACCCCTGCTGAGGCTTCTCAAAACCTTGGATCTAACGCTAGTTTTTCAGCTGGTAGCACAGTTCGTGTTGCTTACAACTCAAAAACTGCTGGTAGTGGTGTAGATGCTCGTGGTCTTGATGACAACAACCGTTGTATCGATGATAATGTAGCTGTTTTGACATTCACTCCTGCTATTGATTTCGCTCGACACACAACTAAATTCAGTATCAGACTAAACAGCACTGGTACTATCGAATTAACTGATGTTCAAGTTTCTAACGCCGCTCCTTCTGTTAATACTAACATGATCTGTATCGCTCCTAACGGTCGTGCAAGATTTACAATCACTGATGCTGAAGGTGACACTGTTACAACTTTGGTTAACAGCCCATCAAACGGAACTGTAAACTCAGGAAGTACATACATTGACTACACTCCAAACACTGATTATGTTGGAATGGAAACTCTAAACATTGAACTTCAAGATAATGTTATGAGTTCTTTGTCCTCTAACGTTGCTTTGACTGGTGTTGGTGCTAACTTCACAGGTTACACAGGTTCAGTTCTTCCTAACGTTTCTAGCGGAACAAGCCCAATCAAACAAACTCTAACTGTTCAAGTTTCTAACACTTGTGCTTCATCTAGCTCTTCAGTTTCTTCTGTAAGCTCTAGCTCAGTAAGTTCAGTTTCTAGTTCTTCAGTTTCTTCTGTAAGCTCTTCTTCATCTTCTTCTGTTGCTGTTGCTGCCGTAGTTTATGTTGAAGTTCCAGTTAGTGGAAAAGGAACAACAATCCGCACAGGTGCTACTAACTAGTTCGCCTCACGGTTGTCAATCAAAAAATATTTTTTAGCCTTTCCCTTGTGGAGAGGTTTTTTTTCTTTATAAAATCCCCGTTGCTTCCTCGCTATATCTTAACACCCACACCCCCCGTAGAGGCGACGCCCTCGTCGCCATTTGACCAACTAGATTTTTCTTAGCAAGCAGGATTTTAGACCAAACTAGAAATTAACCTCTTTACCCCACCTTGTCTTTTCACGAAGCTAAATTCCCCATTTGGGGGGGGTGTGGGAACGAAGAGACCAAGTGTAGCAAAGCGAAACAGAGCCAAAGGGTCGCAGGGAGTTCTTTGATTATCAAAATTGATACCCCGAACCATTGAAACTTGATAAAACATCGTAAATATGCTACAAAATAAGCGTCAAGGTCTGGCAAAATTTGGAGTAAAATTGACAGTAGACTGAAGAGTTAAAAGACTGAAGAGCTAAAATTGATACTTTTTTGCTAAATTGAAGAGTTTTTTGATTTTAAAAGCGTCGTCAAGCTGATCAAAGTTCGGCTTTATTTTCAATGTTCTTATCCAATTTTTTGCCTTGATAACAACACAAAGTTGGGTTTAGATGGTTCGGGGTTGATAGGATTTGAGCATAGCAATCCAAAACAAATTTCCCAAAATAACCTCATTATTGCCAAAAAAAATCTGGCTGGGCAAATGGCGACGAGGGCGTCGCCTCTACGGGGGGAATTTCTAGGTAATTTATCTTTTCAATATTTTAAAAAATTTTTATGTCCCAAAACCAACCTCAAAATAAATACGTCAAAGTTATAGACTATTTTCTCTATCTCCTCGCCAAGAAAGACTATTCCCAAAAAGTTCTAATCCAAAAAGCCCATCAAAAAAATTATCCTGAAGCCGACATTGACGAAGGAATCCGCTTTCTCCTTGCCAAAAACTATCTCAACGAACAAAGACTAGCCGATAATATTATTGAAAAATACCCGACTTGTGGCTCCCAGTTTTGGCAACAAAAAATGGCAATGGCAGGCATAGAACCCCAAATCATCAAACAAACCATTCAAAAAAACCAAACCGATCATTCCCTACTCAAAAAACAACTTGAAACCAAATTCCGACTCACCAGCTGGCAACTGGAACCTGAAATCAAAGCCAAAATTGTCCGTTTTATGGCTTCCCGTGGCGTCTCGAATGCCTTTGGACTTTTACAAAAATGGTTACAAAAAGACTAAAAACTCCCTTAAATGAAAAAAGTTATTGTATTATTATGGATTAGTTTGGACTTTTATGGCACCAAATCCCCCTCGTAGAGGCGATGCCCTCGTCGCCATTTGCCCAGCCAGATTTTTCTTGGCAAGTAAATTAGACTAAATCAGAAATTTATGGGTTAACTAGATCCATTTTTCATTTCATTCGTGATGACGCACTGTATTTTGTTATTTATAGCCAATCCCTACTAAACCTTTACACTCATACAGTTAATTTGGATACACAAATTCTCTATAAAATCAACAGAATAATCGTAAAAACTTCTCAGCCTTTGCTTCAATTCGTGCCATTTATGCTCTATCGGATTCAAATCTGGACTGTAAGCTGGCAGAAAAATCATGATGTGACCTGCATTTTCCAGCATTTCTCTCAAAATTTTAGACTTGTGAAAGCTGGCGTTATCCCAAATTATGGTGGAATTTTTGGGTAGTTCCTTCAAAAGCATATTTTCCACCCACCACAACACCAAATCTGTATCGGCAGTTTCATTAAAAATAAGTGGAGCTATCAGCACTTTTTGGCTATTTAATGAGGAAATGATGCTGGTTCGAACGTATCTTTT
>JBIIDY010000060.1:0-9260 GCA_044238065.1 Limisphaerales bacterium
TCTTCTGGGTCAATGCGTTTTCCACCTGTCATTGCGAATGAGTGTAACGAATGGGTGCGGGAGCTGTGGCGACCAAGTGGTAGCGTAGCGAACAGACCAAAGGGAACAGAGCGTAGCGAAGCAATCTTTTAACCCTTCTGCTTAGCTTTACTAGATTTTACCACAAGATTACTTCATTTTATTCGTGATGACACCCTGTAGTTTTGCTTTTTACTGGTTAAGTCTGTTTCATTCGTTATGACCCTGACTTCATCTTTTGATTTTTCAAGATTTAAGCTACTGATATTTACAAACTTTTTCAAAATTACAAATACAAGTTAAGTATACTAGGTTTTCCCAAATTTTCTTTCCAAACCATTTCTTTATTTTTTATGTCACGCCAAACCATCGCCGAAACTCTAAATCAAAAAATAGTTCCCAAAACTCCCAAAAAGGATGAAAAAAAGGAAAAAAAATCTTCCTCTGATCGCAAGAGAATGACTATTGGTTCATCAAAAGTTGTCAAAAATAAACAGCCAAAAATTACCAAAGTTTTTCAACGCAAAGATGATAGACTGGAAAAAGAGCGGGTGGAGGCTGAAGATTTACTAACCGCACAAAATTTGGAAAAAGAACTGGAAAAAAGAGGTGGAAAAATGGATGAAAATCTGGATGAAAAAAAAGAAGAACAGCTGGAATTGGATGGTTTTGAAATGGTGGAAATTGAGTCATCTCGTCCTAAAGCTGTCTATAAAAAAGTCCCCAAAACAAAAAAATCGGAGATGGTTGGGGAAGATGATTTGCACGATCTGAGTCCACGTTATGGTAAAGAAAATGAATTGGTTACTCGTAAAGGTATTGCCGGCTTGAATTTGATTTCGGCAGCGGATGTCAATAAACAAAAAGCCAGGGATGACGAGAGCATTGAAGAGCGTGGCAATAGACGATATCGCACCACGGAAGGTGGAGTCAAAGTCAAAATGAAGAAAAAATCTAAAGAAAGGGAAAGTAAAAACAAGTCCAAAGTGATGAAGAAATTTATTGAAAACGATGTTTCTTTATACCCATTTTTCCAAGCCCAAGATATTGATTTTCAGCAAAAAGTCATAGATATTATCAGGCAAGGAATCAGTAGAACTTTTACAACTGAAGATGAAATTTTGTATGTTTTACCTCGTCCAGAAGAAAATATAGATCTTTTGGAAGATATTATTGATTTGTGTGAAGATAGCGGGGCTCCATTGACGACTACTGACACTTTGAGTAATTTGTGGGGAGCATTAGAAGGTGATGATAAAAGTAATGAGACGGAATTGGAAATTTTGGAAAAGTTGACTGGTTCTGGCAATATTGACACTGACGCCAACGAATTGACCGAAGATGCTGTTCAAAACTATATTCGCGATATTTCTCGTTTTCCACTTTTATCTAAAGATGAGGAGATGGAGCTGGCCAAGAGGATTGAAATGGGCGACCAATCTGCTAAAAGAGAGCTTAATAATGCCAATCTTCGTCTAGTTGTCCACACTGCCAAAAAGTATATGGGGCGAAACCTAGCTTTTCTGGATTTAATTCAGGAGGGGAATATCGGACTTTTGCGGGCGGTAGAAAAATTTGACTGGAGGCGAGGTTACAAGTTTTCCACTTACGCTAGTTACTGGATTGAGCAAAATATCCGCCGAGCCGTGGCCGATCAAAGTCGTCCAGTAAGGCTTCCTGTTCACGTGGAAGAAAAGTTAAACCGTTTCCGACGAGAAAGACGAGAATTAAGTAACCAACTTGGTAGAAATCCAAGCGACGAGGAGCTGGCAGAGGCTTTGGAAATTGAGCTAGACACCGTTTATTATTTCAAAAGAATTAGCCAAGACACCCTTTCAATTGACACAATGGTTGGTTTTTCTGAAGATAGCGACACTTCTATGATTGAAATGATTGAAGATGAAACTGTCACCCAGCCGATGGATGAAGCCAGTAACCGAATGCTTAGAGAACACGTGATGAGGATTATAGATGACTGTCTGGAACCGCGTGAAAAAAAAGTAGTTTTGTTGCGTTTTGGACTGGATGGTACGGCCATTGCTCACACTTTGGAAGAAATTGGGGATGTTTTTAAGGTAACCAGGGAAAGGGTTCGCCAGATTGAGGAAGTGGCACTCAATAAAATTCGCCAGCACCAAGAAAGCTATAAACTCGTGGACTTTTTGGAAGGAATTCAGCCCCAAAGTTTTGCTCCAACAGTCTATAGGCGAGATAGTTCTATTGACGAGGATTTGCCAGTCAACAAAAAAATCTCTTTGGAGCAGGTTTTGGACTTTATGACAGATATGATCGTGCAAAATCGGTGTTCAGTCTTTTTCTTGCGTGGGGAAATGGGTAGTGGTAAAACACGTCTTGCTCAAGAAGTTTGCAAAATTATCGGCACGACCGAGCCAGCCAGCAGTCCCACATTTGCTTTAAGTCAGACCTACCCATTGGACGCCAACAAACTAGGTGCTAAAGCTGGATTTAATCAAGTTTATCATTTGGATTTGCACCGCCTGAAAGTCATAGAAAATTCTGATTTTGCTTGGATTGAAGAGGAGCTTGTCAACACCAAAAGTATAGTTTTTGTGGAGTGGCCAGAAAAGTTGCTAAAAAAACAAACTTTTATCCAATTTTTGGGCAGACCAGTTTGGATTATTGACTGTAGGTTGAACGAGAAAAAAGAATACTTCTTCCGTTTCAAAGAAAAATAGGATTTGGATGACGCCCAAAATAGCTTAAAAATTGAAAATGGCAAGAATTAACAAGAAAATGGTGAAAAAGACGAAAAGTCTAAGGCACAAAATAATCTTCCGTGCCATTGCGAACTTATTTCCCAGTCATTACGAGCGTAGCGAAGTAATCTATTAAACTCCATATTTAGTTTTACTAGATTTTACCACAAGATCACTTCATTTTATTCGTGATGACCCACTGTGGCTTGTTTATGCCAAAATTCTTACCAGCTTGTATAGATTTTAGTTTTTCAAAATTACCAAGTGCAAGTTTAATGTGGATTTGGATGTAAAAAAATTGACAACCCTGATTTTGACTTGACTGTCAAAGTTTTCATGTTTTGGTTTGATATTTTGAATTGAATTAATTTTGATTTGTACTTAGCTTGACAAAAAATCGAGCTTGAGTTTTCATATTTTCATACTTATTTTGGTAATTTTTGGTAATCACAGTAGAGTTTGACCAAAATCTTTTTTCACAAAATTTCCTCTTAGGATTATTTGAATTAGATTTTTTAGTCTTAATCCTGTGTTAATCTTAATTATTTGCCAAATTTTACCAATTCACACATTTTTTTAAACTATTTCAAACTATTTTTATGACAATTACTCCAATCGGCAACCGCATCCTTGTCCAAATCACCAAAAAATCTCAAACCAGCAAATCTGGTATTATCATCCACCAAGAAGTCAAAGATGAGCAAACTTTGGGTCAAGTTATAGCCATCGGTACTGGTTTTGGTGAAGAAAAAGATTTGTTACAAAGTATAAAAGTTGGTGATATTGTGCTGTTTAGCTCTTATTCTGGGCAAGAAATCAAGGATGAAGAAAACGAAGACTTTACCTACAAAGTCATTGAAATCAAAAACGTCTCGGCCATTATCGTCAAGTAGAATATAAAGTAAAAGTCGTCAAACAAAGTAACTTTTAATTTTTCCTAAATTTTAATTCTGTGGTTTTTTTTAGAATGGAATTTGACATAACAAAAAACCTGAGCTGTAATAATTGCAATTGAGATTTTTCAATTTTATTAAAATTCCTATGGAAAATAAAAATATTTCTACCCCCCCCCAACAACTTCAGTTCAGAGATTCTGAAAAGCCAAAGGAAGTTGTATCTTTAGCTTTTACCAAAGTTCCATCTGGTGACCAGTACAGCGATACTTACAAAGTAGTAGTACCAGGTTACGCGTACAAACTTTCCAAATCCGTAAAGGAGCAGAGATTACTGCCAGTGAATTAGTCACTATTTTTTTTTAATGACTGTGTTATGAAATGTGGAAGTCCTGAAGACCCTCATGAAACTTATAGAAAAATTTTGGCGAACATATTTGAACCAGTTATAGCAGGTTAAGCAGAAATTAAAGGTATGATTTGGCGAAACTCAAATTAATAATTCTAAAAATATAATTTTGTAATTTTTCCCACTTTTGTGGGTTTTTTCTTTTCTGAGATAATTTCAAATCTTCACACAACTCTGAATCTCTCGCTTAACCGATTTTTTCCAACTTCAAAATCTTTCCAAAGCTTTATTTACCCCGAACCATCGAAACTTGGTAAAAAGATTGTAAATATGCTATAATTAAGGGACATATACTCGCAAAATAAGTGTGAAAATTTGGCAAAATTTGGAATTTTCGCTAGCTTTTTGGCAGTTTGGTTTAGGGCTAGAATTTAGATTATTACGACAGTTTAAGGATTGTTAGAGTTCTTGCTCGTAACTAAAAGCAGATTAATTTAGCTTTATTTTTTTAACTCTTTATTCCTATTTCTTGGCTTAATATCAATACAAAGTTGAGTTTCAGTGGTTCGGGGTTATTTACTAAAATCATAAGAAAAATCAAACAAGATTAGGAAATAGGTTCAAACCCAACCTAATTTTTTATATTTATTTCATTCAAACCAAGACTTTTTCGCTTTTTGAAGGCAAAATATCGTTAATTTTACTAAAAAGATAAAGTTGTTTATAATTTTTTGGTATATTTAGATCAAGCTAAAGATCTAATTTATAAAATTCACATATTTCAATATACACCCAAACCCATATTAACTTGTACTGGCTAATTCCCAATCTTCACGTCATTGCGAGTGCAGCTTTCCCGCCACCCTGAGGCACGAAGTAATCTTCTAGGTAATATAAAAGCAAAGTGAAGCAATCTTTTAACACTTCATATTTAGCTTTAATAATATCATTCATTTCATTCGTGATGAAACCCTGTAGCTTGTTTATACCCAAATTTTTACCAGCCTAGTGTCGATTTTAGTAGAGGCAAAGTGAAACTAAAACTAGAAAAATTAACTAATCAACAAAATTACACGTAATGTTTATTTTCATCCAAAAACAATTTTGCAAAGTTCATCAAAATAGAGCTTTTTTGTTGTTTTTAGTAGTTTTTTTCGGTTTAAGCTTGGGAATTTCGGTGACTACCCAAAGCCAGGTTCAAAACACAATTAATCTTAGCCTTACCATAACGGAAGACTCGTCAAGTAGTCAATCCAGCTTTTCACAGTTTAGTTCCAGTAAATCTAGTTCCAGTAAATCTAGTCTTTCTTCCAGTCAAAGTAGCTCACATCAAAACAGCTCGCAAAGTAGCCGATCTTCCCTGAATTCATCGGTTAGTTCATCCTCTCTTGCCTCATTTAGCAGTTCAACTGGTAGTTTGGCCAGTAGCTCAATTAACAGTTCGGTCAATCCTTCCAGTTTAACGTCTTCGCAGTCTAGCTCTTCCGCCAAATCCGTCAATATGATAATTTATTTGGACACGACAATACGAACGGGTGCAGGTTTTTGGCTCATTCCAATTTTGGCAATTTTTATAATTTTGATTATTTTTTGGCGAAGCAAACATAAAAATTTTAAAGTCCAAGCCGTTGATTCCAAACCGAAAAAACCCAAAGGCAGGCCAAAGAAAACTGGTGTAAGCTGACTTTATAAAATCCAAATTTACCAAACCTTAAATTCAAAATATTAAATTAAATCTTCTAACAACCTTCCTATAAAAATAAATTCAAATTTTGAATCTCAAATTTTACGTTTTTATGCTTTTTTTTATTCATTACAAGAGACCTGTTGTTGATTGTAATGGTAAAAAGAATTAAATTTTACTTTGGGAATAAGAACAAAATTTCCTCCAAAAAATAATTAGTCTCACCCTCACGAGAGTTTTCTTGTTTATTGGGCTATTTTACAGACAAAAATACCAATCTTTCCCCCACTTGATTTCTCACCTAATTCTCATCAATTTTAGCCACACTAGGCTTTGAGAAGGCACAGTATGGGAAAATGGAGCGAACGGTAGCCATGATTTGGTTCGCTTTGGAATAGCTCAAAAATGGCCCAAAATACTTGGAGTCTGGGTCAAACTTGTGGCGAACAATTTGGAAAGTTGGAATTTCGGTTGCTGTTAGTCTGATATAAACATAGTTTTTTTCCTCTTTCAACAAAACGTTGTATTTAGGCTGATTAGTAAAAATCATATTGGCTTCCAAAAGCAAAGCCTCTTTTTCCGTGGCAGTTTGGGTGTAGTCAATGCTTTCAATTTGGCTGATCATGAGGCTAATTCTGGCGTTTTGCGGGCGATTTTGGAAATAGCTGGAAACACGATTTTTGAGATTTTTGGCTTTGCCGATATAAAGCAAGGTTTGCCCAGCTCCAATAAAGCGATAGACTCCGGGTTTTTGGGGTAGGCTTTGAAGAATGGATTGTAACTCTGCTTGAGCAATCATAGTTTTTTGGATTTTGGAAATTTGAAATAAAAATTTGAAAAGTGGTTACAAACACTAATATCAGTGAGATTTGGAACTAATTTTGAACTGAACTAATCAAACCATTCAGACAATTTTTTACCATTTATATTTACACTTTGTAATTTTGAAAAACTAAAATCCAAGCCAGGTGTCATCACGAATGAAACAGACTACACAAGAGAATTAACCAGTCAAAAGCAAATTAAGAGTCATCACGAATAAAATGAAGTGATCTTATGGCAAAATCTAGTCAAGCTAGGTTTGAAGTGAAAAGATTGCTTCTTTGACCTCTGTTCCCTTAGGTCTGTTCGCTACGCTCTGTTCACTGTGTTCGCCTAGTCGCTTTGCTCCTGCACTTGGTCTATTTGTTCCCGCACCCATTCGTTACACTCATTCGCAATGACGGGGAAGATTGGTTCTTGCCTCGTAGTGGCGGGGAAATAAACTCACAATGACGTGAAAATTAGGAATTAATCAGGTGTAAGTCAATGTGTGGATTTGGTAGAATAGAAAAAGGCTTAAAAATCAATCTTTGGCACCAAATTATTCCAAGTATTTTGAATTATTTCAGGCTATTTTTTTGATTTCAAAATTTCTAGTGAAAATTATTTTTTGGACTTGGGTGTTTTTGAAGGGTTTTTGCCAAATTCAGGAAGTAAAACTATCAAAATAAGAAAAGTCAAAATACTAGCAATTATTGGCAAAATCTTGATTTGAAGCGGCACAACATGCTTGATAATAGTTCGCTCAAAATTGTCAATAGGTTTGATGGTAAAATTGCTCAAGCGGTTTTGATTCCATTTAGGAATGATTTGATTTTTGTAGATTTCGGTTACGACTTGAAAGAATTTCTCAGTTTTGGCGATATTTTCATCTCTATAAGTCAGTGTCACGTAGCCATTTTCGGGTTTAGTAATTTCAAAAAGTGATTTTTTATTGGCAGGGATTACAAGTCCTAGTTCTTTGGCAACCTTGTCTTGAGTGTAAGTTGAGCTAAAATTAGTTACCAAAAAATTGGATAAAACTGGCAAGGAATTTAAATAAGCCCCATAAGCATCGCTTTGATTTTGCAAATAATTATCCGCATTAAAGTGTATTCCCAAAGTCAAACTAGTCTCAAAAATTTCTTGTTGGGCTAGGTTAAAAGAAAAACCAGCACCGATTACAACTCCTAAAATTAGCCATAAAAAGCGTTTTTTAATTTTGGTAAGTATTTGTTGAAATGTCATAAAAAGGACAAAGAAAAAGACAAGTGAAAGATCAAAAGACAATAAGCAAGTCTATTGTGCTAATAAATTTCAAACTTGGAAAACAGAAAAATTATAAATTATAATAAGATTCAAATAATTTCAGAAGTATATTCAGACTCAAATAGATTCAAAAACCAATTCCTCAATAAATTTCCACACATATTTCCATATATTTTTCACTCATTAAGATACCAAAAAACTATAAAAAATAAAATGTTAAAAAGTCTTCAAAAAAGTCTTCAAAGTAATAAATTTCAAAGTAAGTAAAGCTAATTGAACTAAATGAAAATCAATCCAAAATTAAAACTTAAAAAATAGAAATTTGGCTTGTTAATTGAGCAATTTTAATAAAAATTCTAATCAATCAAAGTGGGATTGACACCACTAACTGATAAACCGTCTTTAGAGTCAATAACTTCTCCACCAGAAAACTTGTAGGTTTTGCCAACCGTGCCGCTAGTGCTAAATGGGAATTTGAAGCCTTCTTTACAAAAGAAAACCTCTTTGACATTGCAATCAATAATTTCCCAGTTGGAGCCTTTGGCTGTTGGAGTAATGGCCTTTGCTATGAATTCACCTTCTTTTAATGTAGCATTTTTAGAATTGCTGGTGCTACTACTATTAGATTTGGAACTAGAAGTTGATGAGCTTTTGGAGCTGGATGAGTCTTTGGAAGAGCTGGAAGAAGTAACTGACTCGGTAATGCCAAGTTGCGATTGTGATGTTGATCTCGCGACAGAACCAACAGAGGAACTACGCCCAATGGCTAAACCTGTGGAAGAGCTAGAAGAGGCAGTCAAATCCTTACTTTTGTTGGCACTAAAACTTTGATTCAACAAGAAAACCCCGCCCAGAATAAGGGCAATGGCCAAAACGGCAACCAAAATACTACCTAAATTTGATTTTTGATCGTACATAAAACACAAGTAAAAAAGTTGAAAAAAATAAAAAATGCTAAAAATTAAGTTACTAATAACACTTTCAGTGGCATTTCTATCGTAAAAAGTCTTGTCAATAAGCTAAAACATTATTTCACTTTTTGTCAAAATTATAAATAATTAATCTCTGTTTCTTCAAAATATTTTCAAAGTTTCACCTAATTTTCATTCGGCTAAATTCCTTACCAAAATTTTCCACTTAAAAATAAATTTAAACTTTTCTTCCTAATTTCCTTGTTTTCTTTCAAATTTACGATAGAATTTTTTTGTGGTTAATTTTTTATAACTTGTCTTTCGGACTTCCAGTTAAAATTTGGGCCTTTATTATGAAATCAGTAAACTCTCAAACAAAATCTTTTTAATCAACTTTTTGGCGGCATTTTTCTTTTATCTTTTTTTTGTTTTGAAAGTCAAAAATTATTTTAAAAACTAGTCTCCCAAATTTTATTTTTATCAATTTTATTTTCATCATATTAACCCTCAACCATCGAAACTTGGTGAAAAGATTGTAAATATGCTATAATTAAGGGTAATATACTCACAAAATAAGTGTGAAAATTTGGCAAAATTTGGAATTTTCGCTAGCTTTTT
>JBIIDY010000182.1:0-2534 GCA_044238065.1 Limisphaerales bacterium
TTTTTGGGCAACATTTCTTCAATAAGTTTGAATTGCTCTAGGGTTAAATCTGTTAAATAAGGCATTTAAAAATCTTAAAATTATTTCTAGTTTTTAACAAGTTTAGAGATTTAGGACAGGTTCTTAACCTTAATACCGATAAATCAGAAAAAGTTGAATCAAAAATTTTACTTGGATTTTATTGTTTGTTAATCTTGGCTTGTCTAGTTTATGTTTTTCCTTTAATTATCCGTAATCATTTTGGAATTTAGTAAATTTTACTCTCTTTAAATGTAAAAATTGGTCGTAAAAGGTTATAAGTTTTTTTTTAATTTCAAAAATTTCTGGATAGATTAGAGTTTGGACTAATATTTTAGCTCTTTTCGACGATTCAGTAAAAAGGCAATAGCCATACCAAAACTAGCAGTAATTGTGGTAATTAATAAAATTTCAGAAATTCCCCCAGTGCGAATAGTCACGATGGTCGGATTAGAATTAACAAAATTAACAGTTTCAGGCTTGGTAAAAAGATCTCCATTAGGCCCTGCAACTTTGGTTACCGCTCTATAAGTACCTATTTCAAGGGGTGTTTCAGCATCTTTCAAAACTACATCGCAAATTCCATTATTAACAGTTCCATTTCCAGTAAATTCGTAGCCAAGTCCTTTGAGAGTAGTTTGGCAAGCAACTCCTCGCAAGGCTTCACCCGTTCCAGAATCAAGCAAACCGTTAGTCGTAATTTTAATTTGTTTTTTGACATTACCAGGATTTGGATCAAAAGTCATTGAAGTATAAATCAGTTGTGGTTTGGTACCGTCAAAATCTCCACCTGTGGTCGCCGATGCGTTGGGTTTGGCAAGGTTGGTTCTAGTTGCAACACTACTTGACGACGAACTGGAAGAGCTGGAGACAGTTGGGTTAGCGATAACTTTAATTGTTTCTTGGGTTATAGTTCCGTTAATTCTAGTGTTGGTTGTGTCCCCAAAAATTATGCTACTAACCCCTTGGTTGACATCTGGGCTCAAAATCGTGCCAATAGGATCCGTTATATCTTCTTTTAATTTTGCTTTAAACCTAACATAACCTTTTTTGGCTGTGCCATCAGTTCCAATTCCAAGATCAGCTGGACCTGGTGTGCTTTCACCTCCACAAGTAGTTGAAGTAGTTTCAGCCGAGCGTGGACGATACTGAATAAACCCGCCCCAGTTACCAATAACAGCTTTGTCTGTAATAAAGACACTTGGCTTGATACAATAAGCCCTGCCAGTACCATATTGATCAGTGAAACTAGAAGTGTCCACCACCAATTTGTCACCAATTTTGATTGTAAGTAAAGCTGAAGAAGCCACATTATCACCAATGTTAGAATATTCCATAATAAAATCCGCCGTTTGCCCTTTCCACATATCTGTTGAGCCTGCCTGCACTGGAATTTGATTGACAGAAAATAAACCTAAAATTATTACCGCACAACTCAAAATAGCCCACAGCTGACTTTGAAATGGCTTTGAAATAAGTTTTTGAAACTGGCAAAATAGAGAGGAATTATTTAGCGACTTTTTAACTTGTGATTTGGTAATTTGCCGAAGAAGTGGACTAAGTGTATTTGGTTTCATATTTGTTTTGTTTTTATTTCTTAAAAAAAAGATTGAAAATTGGTTTTTGGTATTTTTATTTCTTGGTCTAAATTTGAGCGGTTTTTTAAAATTTTTTAGATTGTAAAACAGTTTTTTATTCTTGGCAAATTAAAATTAATCTTTGATGAAAAGCTTGATTTGATAAATGTTTTTTGATAATTGATATGGAAAATTGATAAAATTTTTATGTGGTTTTTTGGATTTTAGTAAAATTCTCGGAAAGTTTCGATTTTAAGACTTTTGATTTAATCCTAATTTCGTCATTTTTTTCTAATAATTCTCCAAAAGCTTGGGGGTTTTAATAATTTCTTGCCAAACGGTTTGTGCGACTTTTTGGACAAATCCACTACTTGGATGTTCATGCATATTGAGATACGGACAACTATTAGCTTCCAAAATGGCAAAATTCTGCCCAAGAATTGGTAAACCCACATCATCACAAAACAAGTCAAAACCAACCAAATTAGCTGATAATAACTGACTAATTTTGAGAAAATGTGCTTTGATTTCGGGGTGAACTTCGTCTGTTAGTTCCAGAATATCACAACCTCTAGACAAAGTAATTTTGGGATTCAAAAAAACTTGCTGATTGTTTTTGGGAATAGATCCAAGATTTAGATTTTGTGTGGCGAGAAATTCTGTCAATTCTTGGTCAGTTTTGATTTGTCTTAGAGTTGGCTTGAGAATGATTTTAGAACTTTTGGGTTGGGGGTTTTTAGGATTTTCTATAATTTCTGAATTGTAGTTTTTTTGAAAATTAGCGAGGTTTCGTTCAGTATTTTTAATATTAATTACCCCAAACCATCGAAACTTGACAAAATGTTATAAATACTTAATAATCAAAGCATATGTCTAACAAATTAAGTCCAAACAAAGGCGGTAGGCCTCCAAAACTAACCGATGAAATGTTTTGGGAAA
>JBIIDY010000061.1:0-9175 GCA_044238065.1 Limisphaerales bacterium
TCTCTATAAAATCAACAGAATAATCGTAAAAACTTCTCAACCTTTGCTTCAATTCGTGCCATTTATGTTCAATCGGATTCAAATCTGGACTGTAAGCTGGCAGAAAAATCATAATGTGGCCAGCATTTTCCAGTATTTCTTGAAGAATTTTAGACTTGTGAAAGCTGGCGTTATCCCAAATTATGGTGGAATTTTTGGGTAGTTCCTTCAAAAGCATATTTTCCACCCACCACAGCACCAAATCTGTATCGGCAGTTTCATTAAAAATAAGTGGAGCTATCAGCACTTTTTGGCTATTTAATGAGGAAATGATGCTGGTTCGAACGTATCTTTTGCCACTAATTTTGCCCAAAATTCTTTGTCCTTTTTTGGCTTTGGCGTATTTTCTGTAAATATATTGCTCAATGCCGGCTTCGTCCACGAAAAATAATTTTGTTGGATCAACTTGTCTTATTTCCTCTATTTTAAGGCTAAAACTGGCTTTGGCTTCTGGGTCTGCTTCGCGATAAATCGTTTGTTTTTTTTGGAAGTGTAGTCTAATTTTTTGGTGACAAGTCTGTAAATTTGAGATTTTGACTTGCCAAATTTGAGAGCAATTTCGTGGTAATATTGGTCTGGATTTTCATCAATATATTTTTTTAATTCTTCTAAATTAACACTTGAAATCGAACCACGTTGGTACTTTTTAGCCTCAAGTAAAGTTCCTTTTTCCTCTATTTTAAGCCAAAAATCTAAAGTAGGTCTGGAAATTCCAAAAATTTTACAGGTTTCTAATTTTGAAGAAATTGGTGTTTTATTTGAGCTATTTTGTTTGAAAAAAGTAATGACTTTTAACCTCAAATCGTTGCTGTAGCGAGACATACCAAAATTGTAGAAAATATTTTACTTTTTGTAAAGGTTTAACAGGAATTGGCTATACAGTTTAAATTCTACAGGTTAATTTACCTTCACCGTCATTGCGAGTGTAGCTTTCCCGTCATTGCGAATGAGTGTAACGAATGGGTGCGGGAACGAAGAGACCAAGTGAGGAACGAACAGACCAAAGGAAACAGAGGCTAACGAAGCAATCTATTAACCCCGAACCATCGAAACTTGACAAAAAGATGATAAATATGTTTCAATTAAAGGAAATATGCTCTCAAAAAAAGTGTCAAAATTTGGAATTTTCATGAGCTCTTTGGCAATTTAGTCCACTGAAATTAAGATCTGGAATTTAGATTGTTACGATAATTTAAGATTATTTGGATTAATTATTCGTGCTAAAAGCAGGTTAATTTAGTTTTATTTTTCAACTCTTTATTCCTGTTTCTTGGCTTGATAGTAAGATAAAGTTGATTTTCAGTGGTTCGTGGTATTAAACTCCATACCTATCTTTACTAGATTTTACCACAAAGATCACTTCATTTCATTCGTGACGACCCTTAATTTGCTTTTTACTGGTTAATTCTCTTGTATGGTCTATTTCTTCACTTGTGATGACACCTTGTGGCTTGTTTATACCCAAATTTTTACCAACCTAGTATAGATTTTAGTTTTTCAAAATTACCAAGTGCAAGTTAATGTAAGTTTGGCTATAAAGCCCCAAAATTAACAAAAAACTAACTAAACGCGAGCTATACAATAAAAAACTCCTGTTTGGTTTTAAAAATATGCGACTCTGTTTTGTGGCTATTTTGGCTATTTTTTACGACTAGTTAAGTACTCAATAAATTCCAGGAGAATTTGAACATAGAATTGATTATCCCAAGTTTTCTCCTTAGTTCTTTCAGTTTCGGCTATTAAACTTTCCAGATTGTTCATTTTTTCTAAAATTCTCTGGCTATTTTGCTGTTCTGTCCCACTTGAATTTGAATTACCAAAAATTTTTTGAATTGTAAGGATTGCTTGTTGGCTGAGACTTTGACACATTTCTTGAATTTCGCCAAGCGCTCTCGAATCAATAATAATTTGCTGTAAAGCCTTGAAATCACCTTGTGGGTTGCCCAAATTCTGCTTGATAAAATCTCTATTTTGGCTGTTAGAATTTTGCCAAGCCTGGAAAATCAACAAGGTTTTTTTACCTTCCAAAAGATCACTTGTATTGGATTTACCCATTTCAACCGATTTTCCAAAAACTCCCAAAATATCATCCGTCAACTGAAAAACCAAGCCCACGTCTTCTCCAATTTTGGGCAGCTCCGTTTCAACGCAATCTATTTTTTTGTCATAGTTTTCCACTAGCTTTTTCTCCATATTTTGAGAACTATCATTTTGACAGTTTGCATCTTTAGCGAGTTTCCAGCCCATCATTAACGGTTTTTGAATTGAGTAATTGCCTGATTTTGCCTTGAGCATATTAAGAATTTTTTGTGCAGACAAATTTTCCAAATCACTCGCCCCAACCCCAAAACAATCGTCTAATTGCCCAGCCACCAGCTCAAATTGCATTTGATAATATAAATTCCTAACTTCTTCACTTTGTACTGTATTCATCACCAAATCAGCCAAAGTGTGTGCAAAATCACCAGCCAAAATAGTTGCGTCCACAGACATTTTTTTGATAATTTTTCCCCTTGCTTCTTGTTTTGCTAAATCTGTAAGATCTAATTGATGATCTAATTCACCTTGCTCATTTTTTTCTACTACAACTTTGACATTTGCCTCAAAAAAATTTTGGTACTCAGCTTCAATAGTCGGAAGCCCCCGTCTAATCAAGCTATTATCTATCAAATCGTCGTGGATGAGAGCAAAAGTGTGAAATAATTCCAAAGCTGCCCCAACCTTAAAAATTTCCAATTTACTGTTTTCCTTGATTTCCCGACCAAGTCCAAAGCCAAGATAAACCAAAAAAGGTCGTACTCTTTTACCGCCATTTTCCACAAGTTTGCGAACCAGCTGTAGATTTTGAACTGCTGTTTGGTTAATTGTGGCACTTTCGTTAATTTTGTTATCCAAAAAGTTTAATAAAAATTGATCAAATTCACTTTTAAATTCAGCTAAAGTAGTTTGGAGCATAATTATTGACTTTTGGCAAAATGATTTTTTTTGTCAACTACATTTTTTTGATTAGAAAACTCGCTAAAATATGTCCCCAAAAACCTTATAAGTCATCTCAAAAGCTTTAAAGAAACTTCGTCAAAATTCTAACTTTTTAGTCATTTTTACTTCTCCAATTTTCCTAAAATATAAGAAACAAACTGCTAAATTCAAGTTTTAAGCCAAATTTTTATCAATGTAAATTAGAGCTTTCCTTTTTACGTTTTCTAATTCCAGTCAAACTTGTAGGTTAGATTTTTTTGTAATTGACTTTGTCCATTTTTTACAATTTTTTCAATTCAAAACCTAACCAATTCAATTTTAATCAGTTTTTGGGTAGAAATTTTGGCTTTTTTTGGAAAACTTAGGGATGTATGATTACTTTTTGAATTTTGAATTATTAATTTTTTTCCCTATTTCAATACTAGTTCTTGTCAATTATTGCTATTTTTATCTTTCAATAATTCTAAATCTAAAACTGGTATGATTTTTGAAATACAACAAGAGCTTTGTGTAAATTAAACAACATTTCTTATTTTTTCAAAGGTTTTTAGTTTTAAGATTTCTCTTTGCTTTTGTAGATTGATTTTACATAGAATCTAGGGCGTCAATACGGTCTTTGAGACTTGGGTGAGTACTCCAAAGTTGACTGATTTTTTCGTTCCATGATTTCTTGGGTGGACTGATAAAAAAGTGGTTGGTGGCGGTGGAGTAATGCTGACTGGGAACTGGGCTTTGGTAAAGTTTGACCAGGGCATTTTTTAGTCCGTTGGGGTATCTGGTGATAGTTACGGCGGTGGCGTCGGCCAAAAATTCTCGCTGTCTGGAAACTGCCATTTGGATAAGTATGGAAATAATGGGGGCTAAAACCATCAAAAAAATGTAAAAAAATATAACCACAAAATTATTATTTTTATCTTCTCGGTCGTTTTTGCCAAAAAAGTTCATTCTAAAGCCAAAATCTGCCACAAAACTAATTACACTCGCCAAAACCATTGAAACAGTCATTACCAAAATATCACGATTTTTGATATGCGACAATTCGTGGGCAATTACACCTTCCAGTTCGTTGCGATCTAATAGGTCTAAAATGCCTTGATTAAGGCAAATACTGGCACTTTTGGGATCTTTTCCACAAGCAAATGCGTTGGGGCTCGGATCTGGAGAAATGAAAATTTTAGGCATAGGAATTCCGGCAATTTTGGTTAAATTTTGTACCATTTCCTGAATTTGTGGCATTTGATCGTCTCCTAGCCTGACTGCCCCAGCTGAAGCCAAAGCAATTTTATCGCCAAAAAAATAAGCCACACCACACTGAACCAAGCTGATAATTAAGCCAATATAAGCCAAGCCAGCGTTACCAGTGAGGGACGAAAAACCGTAAAAAATCCCGCTAACCAGACCGACAAAAATAAACATTAAAAGCCAAGTTTTGGTTTGATTGTTGGATTGTTGAGAATAAGCTGACATAAAGTTTCAGAATTTTATTTGAAATTTAATTTAAAACTGATAATTTTTTTTAAAATCTAAGAATACTACTATATTTTGATCCAATATTTTGCTACAATTTCACCAAATTATTTGGAAAATAAAGATAAAATCACCATAACTAAATTTCCCCAAATTGTCAAAACAAAACTAAAAAACTCTGGAAAATTCTGTCTGAAAAATAAAAGAAAAAGTGAAAGTATCTGGAAAAATCTAAAAAATTCCAAGTTCATCAAAATGCCTGGTGAATTAAATTCAGTCTTATTAGTTAGTCTAATTTGAATCTAAAATAACTAATTGAAGACTTTAGCCTGATTCTATTAAGTAAAATTAAGTAAAAAGGATTTTTTAAAGTTATGTGTTTGTTTTGGATTTGAGTGTATTTATTACCAAAATTTTCCACCAAATTAATTTTTACCATTTGAATATAAAAAACAGCTTTTAAAATAAAACTAAAAAAGATTGGGCATTTCTTTGACAAGCTGATGAATTTTATTTGTAATTTTTTTGACTTTCACAAAATGCGAAAATATAAATATTTTTAGGAATTAAAAAATCAAATATCTGTTAAAATATCCGTCAAATTTTTTACTTTTTTCAACCTTCTGATCAATTTCCCAGTAGTTTTATTTTTACCAGTAATATGTTTCCCAAAAAAAATATCGCCAAACCTATCAGTCCCAAATTTATTTACCTTATTTTTTCCCTTGTTTTTATCATTTTTTTCTGGTTAATCAATCTTGTAACCTTACCCCAAATTAGCAATTTGACTTTGACCAACTTGACTACCGGACAAACCCAAAATACTTTTGCTTCTTTTTATCAAGAAAATGAGGGCGTTGTTCAAAAAAACACCAATTTTCGCTTTACTGGGACGATTAATAGGCCACTTTTGTCTCAAAAATATGTCAAAATTACCACTGATGACTGCCTTTTGAGTCTCAAAATTAACGACCAAAATGTTGATCTCAAAGCCTTTTTACCGCCAAATTCTGTGCAAAGTGATGGGAGATATTGTAATAACTCTCAAGGAATTCATGTCCCAATTTTAGATTTTTTGACTGCTCCAACCAACAAAATTAAAGTGGAAGTCCAAAACTACGACGGTTATGTGGGTTTTTTATGGAATAATTCTTTTTATGATTTGCGTTTTTTAAGTCTGCTTTTTTTGATTAATATTGGCTGGATTGGAGTTTTTTATCAAGTTTTTGGTTGGTTGAAATTTTCTCCCAAAGTAGGTTTTTGGCTGGCTTTTTTGGTGGTGGAAAGTCTATTTGTTCGTCAAATTTTCTTGATGAAGTTTGATTTTTACGATTATCAATACGATTTATTAGGCACAGGACATCTTGGCTACATCAAATATATGGCGGAAAACTGGACTGTTCCTGACCCCAAAAGTGGTTGGCAATTTTATCAACCGCCGTTTTACTATATTTTGGCTGGCCTTGTTTGGTTTGTGGCAAAAATGGGACAATTTTACAACTTTTTTGTAGTTCAACAGTGGCTAAATATCTCCATCTTTACGACTTTTTTGATTACGGGAATTTTAATTTTACGCAGGTTTTTGACTGGAAAATGGTTCTTTTTTGGAGTTGCTTTGCTTATTTTTTGGCCTGCGGGCGTTTTACATTCCGTGCGAATTACTAACGATGTTTTGTATTATCTTTTTTCAGGTTTTGTCATCTTTTTCCTGCAAAAATGGTATGCACAACATTTGGAAAATCAAACGGCGGCGACTATTTTAGAAAATATGGAAAAAGTAGATATAGGAGTGAGTAATTTGGAAAATAAGCTAGAAAATCGTAAAAATTCCAATTGGAAGAAAAATATCTGGCAAATTTTAACTTCACCTTTTTGGCTAGCTTGTCTGATGGCTGGACTTTCTTTGAATGCCAAATCTAATGGCTTGGTCAACTTTGCTTTAATTGGAGCAGTTTGGCTCGTGGCAGAGCTGGAAAACATTGTAAAATTTCTCAAAAAGTACAAAATAGAAAACGGAACAGTTTGGCCTGGAATTTTAGTTAAAAATGATGAGAAAATAGACAGGAGTGTGAAAAGTGATTCGGAAGTTTTGAAAGAAAATGAGAATAGTGGTTCAATGGCAAAATCTAACACAGAAAATGAACTGACAAAGGAAAATTCTCAAAAAATAGCCAAGAACCAAGCTGAAATAGAAAATCAAACTACCACTGAAAACCAACTTGAAACACAACCTAAAAATGCCATTTTGACTAAATACTGGAGTCAAATCAAAAATTATCACTGGCAAAAACCACTGGCTCAATTGATGTGCTTACTTGTAATTTTTTCATTTTCGTTCGGAGTCAGCTTTGCCAAAAAATTAGAAATTCACTGGAAAAACCCTGAAATTGACTGGCTGGTTAGCAGTGAAGATGGTCTTAATCAGCGACTTTTTGTGGGTAATAAAATCAATAATTTCCTCTATTTTGACCCTGAAACTTACTTTAATGTGCCTTACAATAACCCTTGGACAGACGAAAGTGGGCGACAATATTACTGGAATTATTTTCTTAAAAGTATGGTTGTTGGTGAATTTAGTTTACGTGGTTTGAACGCGACTAATTTGATCCATATTCTCAATTTGATAACTTTGATTTTTTGGCTAATTTTAGTGGGTTATTTTTTGACTTCCAGTTGGTCAGAATTGCGGAAAAATGCAGTTTTGTGGCTAAGTTTTGGACTTTTTATGGCAGGCTCCATTTATTATCGTAGTAAAACCCCTTGTGGCTGTAATCAAGATCTCCGCTTTGTCTTACCTTTGATAATTCCTTTTGTTGCTTTATTAACGCTGGCTTTTGCCAAAATTAACACAAGTTTAGTTAGGAAAAAGTGGCTAGTTTTGAGATTTGCACTACATATAATTATATTTATATTCATTTTTAGCAGTATCGCAATTTGGCTATTTTAGCCTTCCAATAAAGAACTTCAGTTACCAATTTTTCTAACTAATCTCATCTTTTTAAATTATCCAAAAAACTTCCCAGAACTTATTTTCCAAGTAAAAATCAAATAAAAATCGGGAAATTAATCTTTGTTCAAAAAAGTGTTTTAATTTTTAATCTTAAGTAACTTATCATTTTTTGCCTAGTTTTCCCAAACAGTTTTCCCAAATTATCAAGCATAATATCTATTTTATGAGTATCTTTAACCTGAATCAAAAAGAGCAAAAAATTCTTCAAAAATATGAACTTTGGGACATTTTGAAAAGTGGTTGGCAAACTTTAGACCAACTGGCTGTAGCGGGCAAAATTAGCAAGCAAGATAAAGTCTCCGAATGGCAGGTTTTATTGGATAATGTTTTTGATCAAAAAAATCTAGAAAATCATTTTAGAAATAAACTTTTTGGTAAATCAAGGAAATTGGAAGGTCAAACTTCACTAAAAAAATCAAACGAATCTTTTTTGAAAAATAATAAAAGCACAGTTAAAAACACAATTTCGGATAATTTTTGGAGTAACTCAAGCCAGATTTCTCCAGAAACTTTACAAGAAATTTATCAAACCTCGCAAAATTTATTTGACAATCACTGGTGGCAAAAAAATATACTACCACAAATTGAACACCCGCAATACACTCGCCCCAAAATTTGGCAAATTACACAGAGACAATTTTCAGCGACTGAAGACGATTTAAATCAAGTTTTGGAGCTGTCAGTTCCTCAAGTTTTATTGGACGGTAATCATCTGGAAATTCAAAAATGGCGACAAGGTGGTTGGCTAGATTAGAACTCAAATTACAAAAATAAAATTCTTTTGAAAATAAAAAAAGCCTTAATCACACTCTTTCAGGGTTTTACCAAATTTCAAATAAAGTTGTCTAAATTAAAGTTTCAAGTTTTTTTCTGCTAAATAAATTCCAAATTTTACAATTTTTTGTCAATTTTACAAATAAATGATTTGTAACTGACTTTTCACGATTATTTTTGGTTTTTAATTGAAGGTAAATAAGTCTTGTTTTAATCAAGTTTTTTAGTAAAATTTTAAATTAGTTTGGAAAATCTAGAAAATCTAAATATCTTTTCTTGGCTTAAAATTAATACTTTTTCAAAACTTTGGAGGGGTGCAAGGATGTCTCCCTGTAGTTTTATTCTTTGCTGGTAAAGTTTAAGTATATTTCATTCGTTATGACCCTGACCTTTTGGTTTTTCAAGATTTAAGCTGCTGTATTTACAAACTTTTTCAAAATTACCAAGCACAAGTTAATGCTGTTTTGGGTATACCAAAAATAACTAATAAATTCCATGATCTGTCTCTTTTATAATTGACAAATTAAATTTTTACAATTCTAGACTAGATCTATTTCCAGAGTTTCGGTTGATTTTTACAACAGTCTCCAAAAATATAATTTAGAAAATTTTCAGGCTTTGGGAAAGTGCTTAAATTTCAAAAAAAATGGTCAAAAGTAAGCGAAAATTAGTTTTGGAAAAGTCTATTTTTATCATGAAATTAGCTTTTTTGGTAAAAATTAACACTGAAAATTGGTTAAAATTGAAGAAGTAGAATTAGGAAAGATATCTACTTTAATAACCCCGAACCATTGAAACTTGACTTTACCTTATTAATAAGCCAAAAACAGCTAGTAAAATATTAAAAATAAAACCTAACTTTGATCTTCGTTTGGTACAAGCAAGGTTGAAATTATTCTTTAATTT
>JBIIDY010000062.1:0-9133 GCA_044238065.1 Limisphaerales bacterium
TTTTCCATTTTGTCCTCGCCGTCGTCGCTATCGTCAACTAGATGTCCAACATCCGTGATATTAGAAATCCACTCGGTTTGCCAGCCAGACAAATTTGCCACTTTGGTAATTGTATCCGGTAGCCAAACTGCCCGCATATTCCCAATAGTTTGATAATTATAAACAGTCGGTCCACAACCGTAGATTTTTAGAGTATTTTTGGCAACTGTTTCGTCTGGATCTAAGGTGATTAATTTTCGTTGATAGCTGTCAAAAAGTGAGACTGGAATTGGCATAAATGTTGGTTTAATTTTGAAAATGATGGTTGCAAGCTGGACAATCTACAAATAAAAAATTACGGCAAAATACTTACCACAAGTTAATCTAAATTTTCCAAAACTTGTCAAAAAATTCTCGGTGGAAACGAAATTGAAACCAAAAATTACTTTTTTTAATCTTTTCTCAGAATTATTTTTTTAATTTCCATGGTAATTTGTAGATATTTTCGCAATTCCAGAATTTAGCCAAGTTTTATTGTTAATTTTCCGTAAAAGGTGAATTTATTCCAGAAAGTCAAATATGAAAAACCAGAAAGTCAAAACCAGAAAATCTTTGAAAAAATCAACCAAAAGCCAATAATTCACAATTCCACTAAAAATAAATTTGACGATTTTATATTTATTTTCTATCTTTTTTTAGAAATACTTTTTTTACAAAAATTTGGTCACATGTCTAAGAATCATCATAAAAATAAACACCCCAAAAACCATTTTGATTTTTCAAGACCGATCAGTGAAGATGAAGTTAGTCAAAAACTGGAAGAAAATATTGGTATTCCAAAAATTGAAACCCATCTAAAACAAACTTTACCAAATGAAAATTTAGACAATGAAAATGAGCAGAAATTTGACAAAAACTTAACAGAAAAAAAGCTAGAAAAAAACCAAAAATATCTGGAACTAGAAGCTGGGCAAAATACAGAGCAAAATTTGGAGCAAAAGGTCAATTTATTGCCACTAAAAAGTTTTGAAACCACGATGAATCCTGACGAAAGGGGTTTGCTTTTGACGTCAATTGTTCACAATAAACAAGATATTGTTGATCAGCATTTGGCAGTAAAGTCGTGGAAAGAGGAATCCACTTTGAATTTTAACGAGGAAACTGACGAAGAGATTTTGAAAAACAAGAGGGAATTTGACGAAAAAATAGAAAATCTTAACTTTGAAAACTTGGGAAAGTTGGGTGAAAGTAATAAGAGTTACCAAAAATTTGAAGCTCATGTAGATCCAGAAAGTATTGAAACAATGAGAGAAAGTACAGAAACTTTGGCAAAAAACTTACCCAGAAACAGCAAAAACCCAAAAAACCAACAAAACACCCAAAAATTTGACGAACACACTGAAGATAACTTTGAGGATAACTTTGAGGATAGGTTTGAAAGTATGGATATTGATTTAAATGCAGCATTGGATGATGAACTAAAACCCACTAAAAAGACACCAAAAAACCAAACTAGAGGGCAAGGTTTTGATGTTGACGGGCTAAGCTGGGCGAGGCAAAAAGCTAAAAATGATTTTGAAAGGGAAGAGGCTGATGAGGAGTGGAATGAAAACTTGGAGGCAAGAAAAGTGGAGATTAAGTCGGAAAAACAACGAAAAATTGAACTGGCTCAGCAAAGTTATCAGCAGCAGTTGAAAAAATCTAATTGGAATTTTATTCTCAAAATAATTAGTTTGGCCTGTGTTTTGGGAGCTGTACTTTTTTATTTTCAAGGTCTGCAACCACTGATTTTATCACAAATTACCACGCAAAACCAAAAACAAATCCAAGAATTAAGCCTAAATTATCAAACCAAAGTTGGCGACTATTTTGGGCTAGTGCAAGAAATGACAAGCAAAATTAAACCTGATTTGAACGCCGATTGTAACCAAAAAGAGTATCAAGAAATTCAAACTGACGCCAAAAAAATAGAAGATTTGGTCAACTTACAATTACAGCCCGAAAAAAAACTCACAAAAACTGAAAAATATTGGATTTTTAGAAACAGCTCAATGGACGCTGAATACGAAAAAACTGTAATCAGATATCAACAATCTTTGGATACTTATAGGGGTAAAAGTGATTATTTAGTGGATTTTTTGTATTTTTTGCAACAGAGAAATATATGGCTCACGACTTGTCAAAACCTGAAAGAGACTAATAGTTTGGTGAGATTTGGTGAGATTTGTCAAGAATTTACCAGTAAAAATAACGAATATAAAAAGAAACGAAAAACTAAATTTTGGGATAATTTGGACAGCCTTTTGGGTAGCATCAACTCTCTGTGTGATGAAGTAGAAAACTCTGAAAGTCCGACAAAATGGCGACAAGATTGGCTTGATAAATATGTATTTTTGACCAAGTACACGCCCCAAAATGACAACGACAAACTTTACCAAATGAACGAACAAGCTCTTATAGAATTCCAAACTCGCAGTCGTAACATCTACCAAATTTATGAGCAGAAAACTAACGGAATTGGTTATTTCTACCTTTTGAACTGGGAAAATTAGGAGGAGATTGTGGGAAAAACGGAAATCAAGAATTTTTACTATGTTTGGAAAATGAGATTTTCTGTTTCGTGTAAAATGTCTAGAAATTACAGTTAGAATTACAGTTAGATTGGCTTGATTATTTCATTCCTCAACTAATTTTTATTCCATACCAAAACCCACATTGACTTGCTCTTGTTAATTTGTAATTTTCACGTCATTGCGAGCTTGTTTCCCCGTCATTGCGAGCGTAGCGAAGTAATCTTTAACACTTTTTTTACCATAAGATCACTTTATTTCATTAGTGATGACCGTTAATTTGCTTTTTACTGATTAATTCTCTTGTGTAGTCTAATTTCATTCCTGATGACACCCTGTGGCTTGTAAATATCAATATCTTCAATTTTGAAAAACTAAAATCTATGCCAGGTTGGTATGAGTTTGAGTATAGAAATAGACAGTGGATTTTCAACTAATTTTGATTTTGTAATTGGAACTGGCATTCTACTTGGCTAGATTTTTGCCGAGAATTTCCTGTTGCCACAAAACTTTTTGCTTATTTTGATTTTCAAAGCTAATTTGAATAAGGTATTTTTGATCAGCTGCCAGGCCATCTTGATTGACTATAGCCGCATTTTCCAATTCACTACTTGCAAATTTATACTCTTTATCTTTGTCAATTATCAAAATTTCCACCGCACCAGTTACCCCTTGGACTTGGATTAGACAACCTTGCGACTTATCTTTATTCTCGTTTGGACAAATCACAACATCCACTTTAGGCCCAGTTGCCACCTCAAAAATTCCACTTTCGTAGCCATCTTTTTCAAAAATTAGTTTATAACCGCCATTAACTAGAGTTGCTTGGACAAAGCAAGTACCACCTTGCCAGTGAGTTGGGGCTTTTTCTGTCTTGCCGTTTTTGACCAAAAGAACATCGCAAGTCTTACTGTTGAATTGGAGGATTTGACTGGTATTACTTGGTAAAATGTTACTCATTTTTTGAACTTTGGCTTTTTCAGCGATTTTGCTAATTTCCAAACTTCCCAAAACTAGATTAAGATTGTTGGTCTTACTGATGGAGCTGGCACTGGCTTTGATGTCAATATCAAGATCTAAAGTTTTTTTATTTTGGACATTTTTGTAGTCTTTATCACTTAGCTTATCGGCGGTAATTTCCAGTCTGGTTAGTCCATTTCTAGTTGTAGTTTCGGCTTTTTTACCGTTATATTGCCAAGAAACATTTTTATTTTCTAGTGGCAGTCCGTATTTATCTACGATCGGCGAGGTCAACAAATCTAGTAGAATTTCATTTTTTTCGTTGGATTTAGTTTGAGTTGTAGTTACGAATAAATTACTAGCGACAGAAGATTCAAGATTTAGAATTTTGGCAAATTTTTCTTCACCGATTTTCATTACAGCCAAGACTTTGGCACGATTTCTCATAGTTTTTAGTTCCCAGTCAAAGTTACACTTTTTCCCATTTTTATCAAAATCCACATCAGTTTTGGCAGATTCAGTGTTGTTATTCGTGATGCTTAGCTCGCAAACATAGTCTTTGATTTGAGTGTCTTTAAGAGTAATGCCTGTCAGTGAGGCTTTGAGATTTTCTTCAGTTTTGAGAGTGGTGGGAAAGGTTGGCAAAATCAATTTACCACTATTATTGATTAGACTGAAACTTTGGATCAAAAACTGTTTATTTTGCTCATCCACCAGGCGAAATGTCAAGTTGTCGGCGTTTAGAAAACTAGCTGGAATTTCTACTTTGGCAAAACCATTTTGAATGGAAATGTTAGTGATTTTTTTGAGATTGTTATTTGATTTTACCAGATTTCTGGGATCTGTGTCGCTATTTGAAGTGTTTTTTTCAGAATTTTTAGAGTTTTCCGCAACAGTTTGGATGTCTAATTTTGGTTTTTTATCATCAAAGCTTAACTTTGAAACGTCAGCACTGGAATTACTTGGGTTCATTTTCTTCTCATCAGTTTCGATATACTGGCTTTGGTCAATTGGCACCTCGGTCAAAATTTCCAGAGTCATATTTTCTAGATTAGTCAAATTTCCAAAAGCATCAGTTGCTGGCCCTATCAAAATGCTGTTAGTAAAATCTTTGCGAATTGGCTCATATTCAGCGTTGAATTGCCCTAAAGTGACACTAGTATTATTGGGTAAAATTTCAATTTGGCGACTTTGGTTGATTTTGTTGTCGTTTTCACTAAAAGTAATCAAGGCTTTTCCGGCAATTTTGACTTCACCTTTTTCAAATTTCACTTCACAGACTCTGGATCGGAGCTGTCCTTCTTTGACAATTGGATTTTTTTGGTCTGTAAGATACAAACTAGCACCACATTTACCGTCGCTAGCAGGACTTCCACTAGTATCGGTCAAATTTTCAATTTTGAAAGTCATTTCTTGTCCGGCAATTAAATTAGCATAATCAAAAATAACCCCATTTTGGGCAACGCCAACGCTTTTATCGCTAAAATCCACACTGACAATTTGAGAATTAAAAACATTCAACTTATTTTCACTCCTTGTCCACAGTCTGTAATTACCACTTTCAGCGACATTTTCAGCTGGGATATTGAGTTTCAGTTCACCATTTTTGATTGTGATTGCTTCGCCATCCAAAGATTTCAACTCTTTAAAATTACCAGAATTAGTGTGGAAAATGAATAGAGAAGTTTTGAGAATATCAGGTTCTTGGGAAGAACTAGTTGAACTCTGGGTATTTTGGGAAGAAACACCGGTATCAAGATAATTTGCGGGATTGACCGAAGAAGATGAACTGGAAACGGAAGAGCTGGAGCTGGTCAAAAAATCTAAATTATTGTTAGTGGAGCTTGAAATAGAGCTTGTTTGAGATCCAAGAGAAAGATCCAAGTTATTGTTAGTGGAGCTACTTTGAGAAGATGATGAAGACTCTGAACTGGAAGAGCTTTGGACAGGCTCTTGAACTTTGAGACCGCTGGCGACTAATTCTATATTTTTATTGCGTTCAAAATTAGACTTGGTATTTTTGAGTTCTAGGTTTTTTTCGGTTTTTTGGTATTGAAAGTTTTCAGCTAAATTTGAATCTTGTAAAGTAATTTTGTAATCACCATTTTCCAAACCTTCCACCACAGTTCTACAGTTTTTATCTTGGAGAATCGGAGCTTTGAGCTTGGTAATTTCCTTATCGCCCTGAAAAATCACAAAAGTACATTCCCAACCATTTTTTAATTCTTGATTATTAGATAAAACTTTTTCCACCATCACTGCCACTTGCCCATTCAGAGATTGGCTACCAAAAGGTAATTTGATTGTAGCTTGACTACTTGGCACGAATTTATCAGTTTCTCCGTCAACCAAAAATTCTTTAATTGTGGAGTAATTTTCGTTTTGATTTCCAAAAATCGCCGTGTAGTTGCCAGGTTTTAGCTTGGTTTGAGTTTGGCAAAGATCGTTTTTAATTTCACAGTCTAAACTTGCCAATTGTTCTTGGGTTTTTTGATTGGTGATAAAAATTTTACCTTTAAAAATATTTTCAACGGGAGAACTTTCCGAGTTTTTTTGTCCAGAATCAGTAGAAATAGTAGTTTTTAGGGCAATATCCTGTCCAGAATTTTTGACCAAAGTGTGATTCACAGAAAGAATAATATCGTCTTTTTCCTCATATTTATCTTTGTCAGTTTGTAATTTAAAAACGTTATCAGTTTTTTCTAGGGCTTGGAGGTAGCTGAGAACACGGTTGGTTTGAGATTCTTGCTTGCCTTGGGAATTGTTATAGCTAAGTTTGCCGATAACTGCCAAGACGGGAATCTGATTGTTTTGTAAAGTCCCCACTATTTCGTATTCCACTCGCTCGTTGACTGACAAATTTGGAATCACCAGTTCGTTATTATCAAAAGCCAAAGTTGGTGCTGTTGGTAAGTTGAGATTTTGCCCAGTTCTCCATTTGATGGCGTTAATTGTGTTGGTTACGTTAAATTTTAGATTATTCAAGCTTTCCGTTGGACTGCTATTTTGCATTGTCAAAATCATACTAATCGGGGCGTTCAATTCCAATTTTTCCGTATTTTGTTTGAGAGCGACCGAAACCATCGCTGATTCCCCAGCTCGTGCATCATCTTT
Source organism: Limisphaerales bacterium (assembly GCA_044238065.1). GTDB lineage: Bacteria > Patescibacteriota > JACMRA01 > JACMRA01 > JACMRA01 > JBIIDY01. The sequence continues at coordinate 6,624 of JBIIDY010000062.1, forward strand.
AACTTTTTGAGAAAAAGACGCGTTAACCAAAAGTCCAGTAATCAAAACCGCAATGCAACCAATAACCCAGTATTTTTTGGCTAAAATAAACTCCCAAATTTGTCCAAGTTTGGTTTTGGCTTTGGGACGAGGTTTGTTAAAAAAATAACTTTTTGGCTTTTTTTGGTTTTGTGGAGGCATATTTTTGAATTTAAATTTGGGAAATTTTTGTTTTTGTTAGTTTTTTGTTTTTGGTTTCATTTTGACAAAGTTTGACCTGAATTTTTTTTGGAAACAATTTTTGCTTTGTATTTGGTAACTTTCACGGTAATTTTCAGTTTTTTGACTAATTTTGTTGAGTTTTTATTTATTTTCTGTTTTAATTATAACCCAGTTTTTATCTTTTGTCTAATTTTTTGCCAAGACCAAAATATATCACCTTTTTCTAGATTTGTCAAATAATTTGTCTTGCCCGATTTCTTTGAACACTTTTTGTGAATAGACTTTCTCACAGAACTGAAAACCCATAATTAGAGCCATTTTAAAAAATACCTTTTCCAAACGAAATCAATCCACCAAGCTACCAAAAAATTATTTTTCTTTAAACTTTTTTTAAAATTTTCCTAAACCTTCAACCCTCATATTTTCCTTGCTATTTTAAGCTCTTAACTTGACTATTGATAGTCGTCAATTTAAAACCGAATTTATTTAATTTAAAAATATAACAAAATCAAATTATGCAAAAAATGAAAAATTACAGCTGGCCACACACTTTTACTTTTTATGGTTAAAAAGGCAGCTACAGGAGAAAAAACTACAGCTGTATACAAAACTTGATCCAGAACTCCACTTAAATTTCCTCCGTAAAATAAATTCAGCAAATGTCGTAGTCCAAAAAGCAAAGATGAAATACCAATTGCTACCCAAGCAGGGTTATATTTCCAAAGACTGCCAAAAATCAGTCCTCTAAAAATAAATTCTTCCCAAATAGGCACGTTAATCAAGCTAAAAGCATCACTTGGAAGGTATCCTTGAAAAGTACCCTTGCTCAAAAACTCTCTATAACCCAAAAATAAACTGGCCAGCCAAAGTAAAATGACCAACAAAACTTGAAAACGGCTACTTAAAATTCCAAATTTTCTAAATTCAAATAAACTTAAAACAGGATTTGAAAGACGAGAAGTAAAAAAAGATTTTAATGTATTTGGCATGATTTGTTAATTAAAAAGTCATAGAGTTGAAACAGGGAAATTGCTAATCTATATAGCTATCACTCTCTTCCAGATTTTCGCCTGTTTGGATTTTAATCACAGTTAGGATTTCTTCGCCAAGATTGACGATATTGTGCATAGTGTTTTTCGGGACTTCTATACTTTGCCCAGCTTCCAAACAAAAACTATTTTGATTGATATTAACTTTGGCTTGACCTTTGAGAATATACCAATGTTCGTGACGATAAATGTGTCTATGAGGTTTGGTGGCAGACTTTGGCTCAATACCAACTTGGTCAATTTTTAAACCCGGCTCTTTGGTAAGAATGCAATAATAACCATAGGGTCGTAAAACTTTGGCTTGAATTTGGGGTGAAATATCCATAAAATATAGATTAAGAAATTTAACTTTAATTTGTTCAAAAATACTCCGAGTTTGTCAACTTTCGCCTCTCACTTTCGCATTCGTATATGCAAACAAATATGCAACACTTCTATTTCAGGAAATTAGGTATTTCTCGTATATAATCATTATTTGTTCCATAAGTTTTTTATTTTCAGGAGAATCAATTATTTCACAGTCAATTTTCCATGCCAATAACAAAATTACATAGGCTATAATCCTAACTTTGGATACCTTAAAATTAACATTATTTTGATATTCATCCAAAATACAATTAAAATAATCTGGATAATTAAGTAAATATCTATGAAAATCTTTTATAATATCACCAAATTCCGTATCGCCAAAATCAATCACAGCAGCAATATCATTTTTAGTAATCAAAATATTTTCGTTATGAATATCATTGTGAATTAGACTGAAAAATGCCTCTTTTCTGGTTTGCTCAAAAATATCAATCACTTTTTTTATTAACAAAAATAAATTTTCAGGTAAGTCTTTCTTTTGTAGGAGTGTATCCAAATGTTTTAACAAATCATTTTCCAAATCAGGATTTTGATTTATGACTAAACCTGATTGTTTAGCTTCATCTAAAGTTAAACTTTGGTGAAACTCTGCATGAAATCTACCAAGATTTTTACATAAATTCACCCTTTCAGCCTGACTCATCTTTTCCCATTCAGTTTTCATTGGTTTGCCAGAAATAAAGTCATAACAATACAAACCCAAATCAGCATCAAAAAATCTGACCCTAGGTATTTTTAGCGAAGGGATTTTTTCGTTTAAATACTAGACCTCTTGCGTTAAACATTTTTTAGGTTACAAATTCCACAAATTAAATTAAATCTTTTAGCTATTTTATTCAGTCTATATCTACAAATTCCGCTAATAATTCTGAAATTTTTAACCAACGCAAG